>JALZVB010000135.1 GCA_023300835.1 Saprospiraceae bacterium
TGTGGTAAGTATAAAAGAATCAGATACAAAGGTATTGTATGTGATAGATGTGGCGTAGAAGTTACAGAGAAGAAAGTGAGAAGAGAACGTATGGGACACATTAAACTGGTTGTGCCAGTTGTTCACATTTGGTTCTTCAAATCACTTCCTAACAAGATCGGTTACCTATTAGGGATACCTTCTAAGAAATTGGAGTCAATTGTATATTATGAAAGATATGCTGTTATCCAACCAGGTGTTAAAGAAGAGGACTTAGTCAAAGGTGACTTGATGACTGAGGAAGAATATTTTGAGATATTAGATTCTCTTCCAGAAGGCAATCAATTACTAGATGATGAAGATCCACAGAAGTTCATCGCTAAGATGGGAGCTGATGGTATCAAAGAATTATTGGAAAGATTAGACTTAGCTGAGTTATCTTATGCATTGAGAGATCAAGCTGCTAAAGAAACTTCACAACAAAGAAAGTCTGAGGCACTTAAGAGATTGAGAGTAGTAGAAGCTTTCAGAGAAGGGCAAACAAGAGTCGATAACAGACCGGAATGGGCAGTTATACAATATCTTCCAATTATACCACCTGAGCTAAGACCACTTGTTCCATTAGATGGAGGAAGATTTGCAAGTTCAGATCTTAATGATCTTTACAGAAGAGTAATAATAAGAAACAATAGACTTAAGAGACTTTTAGAAATAAAGGCTCCAGAAGTTATCTTGAGAAATGAGAAAAGAATGCTTCAAGAAGCAGTTGATTCTTTATTTGATAACTCAAGAAAATCTAACGCCGTCAAAGCTGAAGGTGGTAGATCGTTAAAATCTTTAAGTGATATTCTTAAAGGTAAGCAAGGTAGGTTCAGACAGAATCTATTAGGAAAAAGGGTTGATTATTCAGGTAGATCTGTAATTGTTGTAGGTCCTGAATTGAAACTACACGAATGTGGTCTTCCTAAAGGAATGGCTGCAGAGTTATTCAAGCCTTTTGTAATTAGAAAACTAATAGAAAGAGGAATAGTTAAGACAGTTAAGTCTGCTAAGAAATTAGTTGACAGAAAAGATCCGGTTATATGGGAGATACTTGAGAATATTCTAAAAGGGCACCCAATAATGCTTAACAGGGCCCCTACACTTCACAGGTTATCAATACAAGCTTTCCAACCTAAATTAGTAGAAGGAAAAGCAATACAACTTCACCCATTAGTAACTGGTGCATTCAATGCCGATTTTGATGGTGATCAGATGGCTGTCCACGTTCCATTGAGCCAAGGTGCAATATTGGAAGCTCAAGTATTGATGTTGAGTTCACACAACATGCTTAACCCGCAGAATGGGTCTCCTATTACTTTGCCTTCACAGGATATGGTATTAGGATTGTATTACATGACAAAAGAGAATCCTAATCTTGCGTTTAATAAAGAGAATTCAAGAAACACATTCTACGGACCAGAAGAAGTAATAATTTCTTACAACGAAGGTCAATTAAAATTGCACCAAGGTATTCAAGTAAAGGTACTTGTTGAGGAAAATAGTCAATTAGTAAGTAAGAGAATTCAGACTACTGTAGGTAGAGTATTATTCAATGAGAAGAGACCATTAGGTGTTCCATATATCAACACGTTGTTGACTAAGAAGAACCTTAAGCTGGTAATCTCTGATATAATTACTAGAACAGATTTCCCTACAACAGCTGACTTCCTAGATGAAATAAAAACATTAGGTTTCTTCTGGTCATTCAGAGGTGGACTATCATTTAACTTGGGTGATCTTATTAACCCATCTAAGAGAGAGTCTACGATCAATGAAGCACAAGCAGAAGTTGATGAAGTTTGGGAAAATTATAACATGGGTCTTATCACTCAGAAAGAGAGATATAACCAAGTTATTGATAAGTGGACTTACGCCGATAATAAGGTGACAGAAAACTTAATGGATGAATTAGAACAACATAAAGATGGTTTCAATTCAGTTTACATGATGCTTCACTCTGGTGCAAGGGGATCTAAGCAGCAGATTAAGCAGTTATGTGGATTAAGGGGACTAATGGCAAAGCCGAAGAAGTCAAGTGATTCTGGAGGACAAATTGTTGAGAATCCGATTCTTTCTAATTTCCTAGAAGGACTGACAGTACAAGATTATTTTATCTCTACTCACGGTGCTCGTAAAGGTCTTGCCGATACAGCATTGAAAACAGCAGATGCAGGTTATCTTACAAGAAGACTTGTAGATGTTTCCCAAGATGTAATTATTACTGAGAAGGACTGTAGTACGCTGAGAGGAATCATGGTAAAACCATTGATAGAAAATGATAAAATTGTAGACAGTCTGGCTTCAAGAATAGAAGGTAGATATGTTCTTAATGATGTTTATCATCCAGAAACAGAAGAGGTTATCCTAGAGGCTGGTGCTTACATTAATAAGAATAGATCTCTAATGCTTGAGGAATCAGGTATTGAAGAACTGAAAATCAGATCTGTTCTTACTTGTGAGACTAAATCAGGAGTATGTTCATCATGTTATGGTAAGAACTTAGCTTCTAACAGAATTGCAGAAATAGGAGATGCTGTAGGTATTATAGCTGCACAGAGTATTGGTGAGCCGGGTACGCAGTTGACACTAAGAACGTTTCACGTCGGTGGTATCGCATCAGTTACAAAAGCAGAGTCAGAGACTCTCTCTAAACATGAAGGTGTTTTACAGTTTGATAATATCGAAACAACTGTATTTGAAGAAAATGGCGTTAAGAGTAACTTAGTACTATCTAGATCAGGAGAAATAAGACTTTATGATCCAGCGACTAACAAACTGTTAACGACATACTTTATCCAATATGGATCTACAATCCATGTAACAGACAAGCAGACGATAG
>JALZVB010000136.1 GCA_023300835.1 Saprospiraceae bacterium
TAGATTGATATTTTCCTGTTTGATGGCGGTAATCTTCTAAACAAATAGAAGCACTATTACCCAAGCGATTATTAGCATAGCTTAATTGTTCATCTGACAATGTAATGCCTTTAATTTCAAAATCCTTGCTACGACTTAATGCTTGATCGGCAAATCCGCCCCAGCCACAACCAACTTCAAGTAAGCTTCCGCTATCACCTTTTAAGTTGTCGATGATACGGTCATATTTATTTTTTTGTGCGACTTCTAAACTTTCATTATCATTATTGAACAAAGCTGATGAATAAGTCATTGTTGGATCTAACCAAAGTTTATAAAAATCATTACCCAAATCATAATGAGCATGAATATTTTTTCGGCTTCCATGAACAGAGTTTCGTTTAAACAAATAATTAATTTGATAAAATAAATTACGAAGTTTATCAGCATTGAAAAAAGAGTTAAGAGCGGGTCTGTTTTCCATTGAAAGGGTAAGTAAGGCAACTAAATCACTCGTATCCCATAGGCCATTTTTATAGTCTTCAGCTAATCCAATATCACCTTTGGTTGCCAGATTTCCTACAACATTCCAATCTTTGATTATAATATCAGCAACAACGCCATCATTATCCCCTTTAAATTCATAAATTTTTTGATCAGGGGCCTGAATTTTTAAGGAGCCTGTTTTTAAATTTTCTAGACTTTTTAACAAGCGATTAAAAATGAGATGATTAAACATAGTGATCCTGAACTATTACTTTATTTGGTTGTCTTTGTTATCTTAGTCGAAAATGGCTTAGGTTTGGGCACATATTTTACTTTTTTAATGAAAAGTTTAATAGCCTGCCAATGAATAAGAAAAATGGCCTTCAATGTAACAAGAGGATAACGTAAAAACGCTTTAATAGCTTGCTTTTCGTTTAAACTGGCAAGTTCGCCGCTCAATGCTGTAATCAGCTTTTTTTGATCTTTATCATCGTACAAATCAATTTTTATATTCATTTGGGATGACTTAGAAGAAAAACGAAACTTATAATGCCCTTCGCGCTCTAAAAAAGGTGAGACATGAAAAACTTTTTTTCCTTCTAGAACGCCACCATCATTGATTTCACGTTGATCATCATAAGCGCAAATATAACTATGCGTTTCTCCAAATGTATTATTTACTTCACAAATAACGGCGCGTAATTTGTGATCAGTATCATAACAGTACCAAAAACTAACAGGGTTAAACACATATCCTAAAACTCGGAGCATGGTGACGAGGATAATTTCTCCATCAGCTTTCGTTACGGCATAATTTTCTAAAACGTCACGCACCCATTTTTGAGGATGTTCATTATTTCTATATCCATGGTCACGATTATAAAAACTTAATAGGCCAAACTTATTTAGTTTGAAAAACTTATTTTCTATTTGTTGATTTAATTGAGACAGAGGAAGAGATAGATAATAAATTTTATACCTAAATGCATTCACCTTAGGAAATAAGCGCTTATGCATGACATGGCCAAATAAAATTTTAGGGGCTATTTCCATGGAATTGTTATTCCCATTTTATCTAGAACATTCGCAGCGCTTAAAATACCATCTTCATGAAACCCGTATTGTTGATAAGCACCGACAAACCAGCAATTATTTTTTCCCTGTATCCCATCTATTCTTTCTTGCGCATTTATGGCATCGCTATTGAAGATAGGGTGGTTGAAATGATGGACATCATCAGTCAGCTCTTCACGGGGCATTTCTTCAGAGTTTAGCGTAATAAGAACAGGGATTTCTGTTTTAAAATTTTGTAAATTATTCATCCAGTAACTTAGACTCACTGTATCATTGCGATCTTTCTGACTTTTGGATAAATACACCCAACTTGCCCAACAAGATCGATCAGAAGGCATGAATTTTAAATCTCTATGCACAACAATTTTATTATCTTGGTAAGAAAAAGATTCTAATATTTCTTTCTGTTCTTTTGTTGTTTCGCGTAAAATTTTCATGACCTGATTGGCATGGCAAGCAAAAATAACATGGTCAAATTCTTCATCACCATTTTGCGTGGTAACAATATTTTTATTGCCGTCACTTTTTACACTTAAAACAGGCGATGAAAGTTTAATTTTATCCTCGAAATTATGCGCTATTTTTTTGATATACTCACGACTGCCCCCACTGACCGTATACCATTGCGGCTGATCATTAATGGTTAGTAATCCATGGTTTTTAAAAAAACGTATAAATGTTTTTGCAGGGAATTGCTCTATTTGGCTTATAGGGCAACTCCATATGGCCGCACCCATAGCTTGCAAGTAATATTCTTGAAACCATCGCCCCATATTTAGTTCATCAAGACATTGCCTAATTGTTACATCAGTACCTTTATTAAGATACTGAGATGCATGTTTATTGAACTTCATAATATCCAATAACATTTTCCAATATTGCGGACGCACAAGATTAGAGAAACGACGAAATATATTATGAGATGAGTATAATGTCATAGAAGAGTGACTTCCATGAAGGACCACATGTTATGATCATCCTAACAAACCATGAAGAAACTGAGAGAAGTACTTTGACGTAAATATTCTTTCCAAAATATCCTTTGATATTCTTGTTCTATTTTTATGAACAAATGACTTGAAGAAAAGATATAATGCAAGAGCAGAAGATATTGTATCTCATATAGAGCAATGTTATATCAAAAAGATAATTGGATGCCATAAAGATACTGATTTGGCGAACATTCTTGTTTCTCCTCCATTTTTGCGCTGCTGACTTCTTTCTTTCTTCTCGAAACTTGCCCGCCATCACACCATTTCACGTTTTCTTCTTGTCCTTCCTCCTGTTTTATCAGAAGACACTTTTTCCTAGAATCAACTTCTTCTTTCTCTTTTTCTTTTGCTG
>JALZVB010000137.1 GCA_023300835.1 Saprospiraceae bacterium
ATAAATAATCTCGGAACAATTCTCTTTTTTGAAAACCTCATTTGATATACGTAGGAGATCTTCAGGTGTAACTTTTTCTATTTCTTCTTCTTGGTGATTAATTAAATCTGCATCACCTAAGTATTCATAGAAAGCCAGATTGATAGCTTTGTGTTGTACACTTACTTCTGAGAACGTAACAGAACTGATTAAACTATTTTTTACTTTTTTTAGTTCTTTTTCTGGGACCAGTTCTTTCTTAAGGAGTTCTAGTTCTTTCCAGATGATTTCTTTTGCGACAGCTACTTCTGTATCGTCCATTAGCTTGGCTTCTATGAGTAGTAAGCCGGGATCTAATGTCCCTGTTATATATGCATCTACATCAGCAAACAAATCCGTAGCCTTCATCAGTTTTCTATAGAATCGAGAAGATCGACCGCCACTCATTATATCCGTCAATATATCAAAAGCGATAAAGTCTTTATGATTTCTATCTGGCATATGGAAAGCCATATAGAGGGTATTGTTAGGAACAGCACTTGTTACTGTTTCGGTTCTAAAAGTCTTTTGGACGGGTTCTTTGGGGATAGGGTTTAAGTTAACAGGACTTGATTTTAAACTGCCAAACCACTTATTGATTTGAATTTTAATTTCTTCTGTTTCAAAATTTCCAGCTATTACTAGCACTGCATTGTTGGGCTTATAATATTGATAGAAAAACGACTCTACATCTTCCAGGATAGCATCCTCAATATGATCCATTTTCATGCCTATGGTAGGCCATCTATAAGGATGTTCTGTATAAGCCAATTTAGACAACTTATGCCATAGATCACCATAAGGCTGGTTTATACTTGTTTCTTTGAATTCCTCTACAACTACCTTTTTCTGTATGTCCAGACTCTTCTGATTGAAATCAAGTTTCATCATACGATCTGACTCCAACCACAATGCCGTCTCAATATTTTGGGCAGGAACTGTATTAAAGAAGTTGGTCATGTCAGAATTAGTGAAAGCATTGTTCTCTCCACCAGCGACTTGCATAGGCGTATCATAGTCAGGTACATTTTCTGAACCACCGAACATAAGATGTTCAAACAGGTGTGCAAATCCCGTCTTCTTGGGATCTTCATTACGAGAACCGACTTTGTACAATACATTCACGGTAGCCAGTGGCGTACTTGGATCTCTGTGTAGTAACACTGTGAGCCCATTATCAAGCGTATATCTATGGAAATCAATCATAATATTATAGTTGTGACCAATTACCGATCAATGTAGGTTCAAAAATATTCTTTCTCAAGGTATTATGGAAGTCTTCATGACTTATAAGCCTAGCGCCTAATCTACCCAGATGACCTGTTTCTTGCTGACAGTCTATCATCCAGTAGTCTTTTTCCTTAAGCCATTGCACAAGTTTAATAAATGCGTACTTAGATGCATTGCTTTCTGTAGCAAACATGGATTCTCCAAAAAACATCTTGCCTAGGGAGAGCCCGTACAATCCGCCTACAAGTTCATCTTCTTTCCACACTTCTATAGAGTGGGCATAACCTTGCTCATGTAAGTTGCACATATTTGCGGTAAGCTCTTCTGTAAGCCATGTTCCGCCTTGTTGTCCCTTACGGACAGATTTGCCGCAATTATTAATAACTTGACTGAATGCGGTATCAATTGTATGGGTAAACTTGTTCCCATTGAGATAGGGACGCATACTCTTAGCTATCTTGAGCTCATCAGGGAATAACACAAATCTAGGTTGTGTAGACCACCACAATAAAGGTTCTTCAGGATTATTCCATGGAAATATCCCAAATTGATAAGCTAATAATAGACTTGATTCCGATAGATGCCCTCCTATTGCAAGAAAGCCATCTTTATCGCTAAGTGAAGGGTGAGGAAAATAGTCTACCCCTGGAGGTAGAATATACATGACTAATCTTCTACCATCATATCAATAACAGCAGATAGACCTCTTTCTACAAGGGCATCTTTCATAGGCTTAAGCTTGTCAACATTACCTGTTTTGACGATAGCTCTTCCTTTGTAATGTACTATTAGTGAGAGTTGTTCCGCTTGTTCGAATGTATGGTCACATACTTCCATAAAACACTGGATGACCCAATCAAATGTATTGAAATCATCATTATATACGATAAGCTGTGCTTGGGTAACTTGAGATGTTACTTCAGCTATAGCTGTTGCTTGTTCTTCTAGCTCTTGTTGCAACGTTGCAGTTAAATCTTTTGCCATCTTCTGGATAAATTAATGGTGTTAGGATAATTGAGTTAAAACTTCCTCGATCGCTTCAAAGTTGGGTAAATTCCCTGCATTTTCCAATACTTCAGCGTATTTAACGGTATTATTTTTATCTAATACAAACGCTGATCTTTTGGAAACACCTTTGAGGCCTTTTACAAATACTTCATAAATCGATCCATAAGTTGCACTGACTTCTTTATTAAAGTCTGACAAGACAGGAAAGTTCAATTCGTTCTCAGCTTTAAACTTAGCTAATGTGAATGGAGAATCTACAGAAATTGCCAAGACCTGCGCATTGGCGTCATTATATTTAGCTACATCATCACGCATTTGACATAATTCTGTCGTACAAACGCCTGTGAATGCAAGTGGAAAAAATAAAACAACTTTATTTTTTCCATCGTAATCCGATAGGTTTACATCCTTTAGATCTGAATCTAATAACGTAAAACTAGGGGCTATATCTCCAATATTTATTGACATCAAGTGTTAATTTGAGGCAAATTTATGCTATTCTAACCATATATATGGGTTGAACATTTATTTTAAAAGCTAATTGGCAAAATGCTGCTATTTTACAGCCTTTACTTATCTCAATGAATAAGAAATTAATTCCTTACCTGCAGCTGCATACAGCGGTCTTATTATACGGTCTGACTGCCATATTAGGTGATCTCATATCTATATCTGCACTCAGTCTTGTCTGGTGGCGGGTATTGATAACATCCGTGAGTTTATTGTTTTTTGTGGGATTCGGTAAGAAAATATGGTCAATGGATCGCAGACTTATCCTCAAGTATATGGGGATAGGCGTCATCGTAGGCCTGCATTGGTTGTGTTTTTATGGTTCTATCAAGTTTGCCAATGCATCTATTGCATTAGCTACCATGGCAACCGTAACACTTTTTACGTCACTTATAGAGCCCATATTAACGGATAAGAAGTTTCAGTGGTTGGAATTGGGACTTGGTGTACTTATCATACCTCCTATGTTGATGATTGCCCAGAATATATCGCTGGACATGAAAACAGGTCTGTGGGTAGGTCTTCTATCTGCGTTTCTTGCAGCTACATTCAGTACTCTCAATAAGAAATATGTTACGCAAGCTTCTTCTTACCAGATTACATTCTTGGAGATGAGCAGCGCCTGGTTATTTATATCTCTATTATTACCTTTTATAATATCAGCTGAAGTGCCTCTTATGCCGTTACCTTCTGATTGGAAGTATCTCATTATGTTGTCATTAGCTTGTACAACTTTCGCATTTATAATAAGTCTAAAGGCGCTAGAGCATGTATCCGCATTTGAAGCCAATTTAGTCATAAACTTAGAACCCGTTTATGGTATTATATTGGCAGCTATAATTCTCAAGGAACATACTGAGCTTCCGCCAAATTTCTATTGGGCCATAACCTTCATCATGCTTATTGTCTTAAGTCATCCACTGATAAAGAAATACGTGGGGAAGAAAAATACAGTTTCTAAATAATTAATATGGATAAAACCACTGATTTTCCCGATATAACCAGTCCTACGATACAAGCTTATTGTGACAAGTATTCTACCCTACCGCAAGGTTATATCCGAACTATAATTTCTAAAACTGAGATTACTGGAAAATCCAAAATGTTATCTGGTGAGTTTCTGGGCCAGTTTTTAACTATGATGTCATTATTAATAAGACCTAAGGTCATCTTAGAGCTAGGTACATTTACGGGATACGGTACCTTATGTCTGGCACAAGGGCTTAACGCAAATGGTAAGATATACACGATTGAAAAAAATGAAGAACACTACAATCTAGCTGCTCAGCATTTTACTGAAACATCGACCAATTATGAAATCATAAATCTCTTAGGAGATGCCACGACTCTCATAGAACAGATCGACGAAACAATAGATCTGATATTTATAGATGCCAATAAAAAACAGTACCTCAATCAATATGAGTTACTTCTACCCAAACTCAAACAAGGCGGTGTAATACTCGCAGATAATATTTTGTGGAAAGGAAAAGTCGGTCATCCCGATAATGATAAATTAGGTAAGAGCCTAGATTTATTTAATCAACATGTAGCTGCTGATGATCGGGTTGATAATATTATTTTGCCTATTGATGATGGGGTTAATTTTATTATTAAGCGGTAGTCTTCCTATCCTAGACTTTTCAATATTACATAATTGAGTTATATTTATATCAAATCATTATGCCATGGAATTACGGTTATCTAGAAAAGCTTACTTATTAGTATTGTTTATTCTCGCTATGGGAAGTATCTATAGTCAAAGTGATTACCCACTTTATATATTTGATCATGATGGGAAAGCATCAATTCCAGGTTTTAGATTAGATAGTATGGTTCGTGACTCTTCTGTAACGAGAACATTCAAATACAATGAAGACTGTAGATTGACAAAAGATTGCAGCTCTGATGTATTGAATTGTGCTACCTATACTTATGAAGGAGAAAAACTGATTAGATATAGTTTTAGTACTGGCAACGGTTATATAGAATACGATTACGATTCTACAGGAAGACAAATATGTAAAACAACGTTAAGAATTACTAATACTGCTGGCACTTCATCAGTACGATCAACATCGAAAATAAATTATGATGAAAAGGATCGTGTGATTTATACATTCAGTAGTTCCAGCTTTAGCTCAGGGACTGGCCCTGGAGGAAGGTCAACATCAAAAACTTTTACTTATGATTCTCTAGACAGAATAAATTATGTTGATGAAAGGATCACTTCTGTAGATTACCCATTCTATGAATCTGAAACTAAACAAATAACTAATTATTATTACGACCAAGGGAAATTAATTCGAACTAATACTGTTGGTGAAGAAAGCTATACTGAACTTACTTTTAATACGACCACAAAAGACTCAATTTTTTCAAAAATGGAAGTTTCATGTCTTAACGACACAACAACAAGTATAATTTTTTCTGTAATTGATGGCAGTTGGATAGAAACTGAACTTATACAAGAATACTTTGATGAAAATCAAAATATTATCTCCGTTATCAATTCCTCAATGGAAGATAATGAGTGGGTTGAAGGGATAAGTGAAGAATTTGAATATGATAGTTTTGGTAACACCACTAAACATCTTCTTTATTCGGAAAAAGAATTAGTCTTAGATGAGACTCGTAAGTATAATACAGATGGCTTTATTCTTGAAGAAACTAAAATTAATTATCGCGTCAATTCACTAAGCTCTAAATTGATAATAGAATATAACCCAGATAATAAAGTGACCTATGCCCTAACTCAAGGGTATGGAAACGGAATGTGGATGGATAGTTCATTAGAAACTTTCACATATAACGATGATGGCTTTATTACAGAGTCATCATACAATGCTAGAGACCCTTTCCAAGGCGTAGTACTTTCTTACAAATACCAGTACTTCTATAATGAATGCGGTGCACCAACAGCTATTTCAGCACAAACAGAACAATTCAGCAAAGTTTATCCTAACCCTAGCAATGGTTCATTCACATTAGAAACCACAGGTCTAAATGGCTTAGACAAATTGATAATCAGTAAAACTGATGGTATTAGGGTAGAAGAAGTTGAAGTTGTCAAAGGGAAACAGGTTTTGAATTTTGGAGAAGGGTTAGACAAAGGAAGTTATATATTAACTGGTTTTCAGA
>JALZVB010000138.1 GCA_023300835.1 Saprospiraceae bacterium
CCCTGATCCATTAGCCGCAGCTAGAGATATCAGAGAGACTTTTGCTAGAATGGCTATGAATGATGAAGAAACGGTTGCGCTTATCGCTGGTGGGCACACATTTGGTAAAACACATGGCGCAGGTGATGCATCACTTGTAGGCAGCGAACCTGAAGGATCTGCTATAGAGCAGCAAGGTCTAGGATGGAAAAGTGCGCATGGATCTGGCCTAGGTGGCGATACTATAACGAGTGGACTAGAAGTAACATGGACACAGAAACCTACTGAATGGACACATCTATATTTCAAAAACCTATTTGAACATGAATGGGAATTGACTAAGAGTCCAGCTGGCGCAAATCAATGGATAGCCAAAAACATTGAACCAGATGTACCTAATGCACATGACTCAGGCATGCAATTGCCAGGAATGCTTACAACAGATCTATCACTAAGATTAGATCCAGCATACGAGAAAATCTCTAGACGTTTCTATGAAAACCCTAAAGAATTTGAAGATGCATTTGCAAGAGCTTGGTATAAATTAACGCATAGAGATATGGGACCAAAGATCAGATACCAAGGTCCTGAGGTGCCATCAGAAGAATTATTATGGCAAGATCCATTACCCGCAGCAACAGGGTCACAACTCAGTGCAGCAGATGTAGATAAATTGAAAAGCGAAATTTTAGCCGCAGGACTTAGCATTTCTGAATTGGTATCAACAGCATGGGCATCAGCTTCTACTTACAGAGGATCTGACATGAGAGGTGGTGCCAATGGTGCAAGAATAAGACTGACGCCTCAGAAATACTGGGCAGCTAATAACCCTAAGCAACTTCAGAAAGTGCTTGATGCTTATGAGAAGATTCAATCTGGTTTTGGGAAAGCCGTTTCTATCGCTGATCTTATCGTTTTAGGTGGTAGTGCCGCTATAGAAAAAGCAGCTACCGATGGTGGAGTATCACAGAATGTTCCGTTCACAGGTGGTAGGGTTGATGCAACACAAGAACAAACTGACATTGATTCGTTTGCAGTTCTAGAACCAATAGCTGATGGTTTCAGAAATTATCTCAAAACTAAAATGTCTGTAGCTACAGAAAATCTATTAATTGACAGAGCCCAGTTGTTAACTTTAACAGCTCCTGAGATGACTGTTTTATTAGGTGGATTAAGAGTTCTAGGTGTAAGTGCAGATGGTGGAACCGTAGGAACATTAACAGATAAGGTAGGTGTATTATCCAATGACTTTTTTGTGAATTTACTTGACATGGACGTCAAATGGAAATCTACTAATGATGACCAAGAGATATTCGAAGGCACTTCTAGGAAATCTGGAGCGGTTAAATGGACAGGCTCTAGAGCAGATCTAGTCTTCGGTTCTAACTCTATATTAAGAAGTATAGCAGAGGTATATGCTAGTTCAGATTCTAATGGAAAGTTTGCAGCTGACTTTATAAAAGTCTGGACCAAGGTTATGAATCTTGATCGTTTTGATTTAAAATAATCTTACTACAGTCTTATAATTTATAAAATATGGTCGCTGATTTACTTCAGCGACCATATTTTTTTTGACTAAAACAGTCTATTAGAAAGTCTAAGCATACATATTACAAGACTTACATTTTATACGTCCTGTGTCTTCCACAAGCGAAATACTAGGCATATGTTCACCAACAAATTTTCTTATAAAAGCCTCGTTTTCATACTCATTCTTAGTTAAATTATTCTCTTTAACATGCTCATAGAACTTCCCGGCATAGGCTTGTCTACCCCAGCAATTAGGGCATACATCTGCTGTTTTTAACAATTCTTCACTTATAAAGTCTTTGTGTTTCGATTTACCGAATATTCTAGATAGGAATCCCATTGTTTTTTTCTGCCAAGTTACATCCATTTTTCTAATTATCAAGATTGGGGAGTCCCCAGAAAGACATCTGATTATGTTTTTATATGTGTTTGTTTTAATGACAACCAATTCAGATTAACAGTAGCTTGATATACCAGTTTAACTTCATAATGCCGCACATATTTTAATAGAATCTGCTTATCTCTGTGTTAAAAATACTCGTCATAGCTATGGCTAGCTAAGGCTATGCCTGCGTTTTTCTCCTTATTCTAAACAAATTCTCTTTAAAATCTTATACGGCATCTTAAAGGTAAATTGGTATTACATAACCATAATTAGACAAATAATTACAGCTTAAAAAGCAAGCTACTCGTCACTTTACCGTTCACACCAATTAACTTCAATACATAAACACCTTCATCATATGCTAACAGGTCATAACTAGATTGAGGCTCGTATGAAACTATAAGGCTTCCTTTCAAGTCATATATAAAGACTGATTTCAATTGCTCAGAATGAGAAATCGAAAAACTCGAACTTACTGGATTAGGATAAATACTATGGCTTTCATACTGTAAATCAAAAGTTGAAACAGGAAGATCAAAACAATCTTCATCTAAAAAACTAACCTCTCCATTCATATTGCTAAATGAACATAACCAAGATCCTTCTTGATCGAAAAGACAATTATGAGATCTTTGAATTTCAAAAAAAGAACTTAAATCCCCTACTGTCTCAACTATTGTTCTTGTTCCTTGATAATCCCAATCAATATCATAAAAACTGAAGTGTTGAACATTCAATAGTTCGTCACCTATTTTTAATATTGACAAGCTATCTAAATAATATATGATAGAATCTTTACAGTAGATCG
>JALZVB010000139.1 GCA_023300835.1 Saprospiraceae bacterium
TTATGATATTCTGCCCTTACTGGTTTAATATCATGTTTTCTGACATAATCAATCCGCTGTTCGTGACGCGATAGACTGCCCCACATACCTAAATTAACTTCTTCGTTATCAAAATCAATATTACTTTCTTCTGAGAAAGCCAATATCGCATTGTATCTATCATCGGCAGATACGATAACAAATCCCTTAGGTTCCATATTGAAGACATAGAAACTGGGTTCCCCTTCAAAATCTTTGGTAAACTGAGACTTAACTTCGATGTCTTTGGCAGTTCTAAAATTGTAGTGGGATTTTTTGGCGAAAGCGACTTGCGCATAATTCTTGGCCGCTTCTGGTGTTATAGGGCTAGATAGTCCTACTTGAACCGTACAAGCTATCACTATCAGTGTGACGATTATGTTTTTCATCATTTTTGTCATTACAAGATTATTAAGCGTTTAAAATACCATTTGAACTTCAGAATATCTTAACTATTTTATACAAATATCTTTCTATATGTTGAAAAGACAAGTCTTAACTATTGTTATGACTGCTTTTTCAGCTTGATAGACATCTTTTTAATAAAACATTCTTCAACATCTTGAAGCTAAATGGCATAATATGAGAATATTAAAAATATAAAAGCGTCTCGGCAGAGGCGTTTAGTTACTTCTTTATGTCCTTATAGACTGAAAGGTTAGTCAATAAGGCTAAAAACAATAAGTAATTAACACAAATTTTAGATTTTCGTTTTCTAAAATTTGAATGAATCTCTTTAAAAATAATTCCAATTATTAATATTCTCTTATCTTGTATCTCACAAAAACAAGACCACTTATGGCATTAGCAAGACCCTTTAACCTACAGAAATGGATAGATGAGCACAGGCATGAACTCAAGCCACCTGTGGGAAACAGGAATCTCTACAAAGATGCTGGTGATTATGTCGTCATGATCGTTGCCGGACCCAATGCTCGTAAGGACTTTCATTACAATGAGACGGAAGAGTTATTCTACCAGTTAGAGGGTGATATCGTGGTAAGAATCCAGGAAGATGGTAAAGCAGTTGATATACCTATCAAAGAAGGAGAAATGTTCCTCTTACCTGCCAAAATACCGCATTCTCCTATGCGATCGGAAGGTTCTATAGGACTTGTCATAGAGCTGAAGCGAACAGGTGGCGAAACCGATGGATTGCAGTGGTATTGTGATAATTGCAACAACAAATTGCATGAATCATACTTCAAACTCAAGAACATAGAAAAGGATTTTCTACCTAGGTTCAAGGATTATTATGCCTCTGAAGATCTCAGGACTTGTTCTAACTGTGATACAACGATGGCACTTGACCCTAGATTTGTGGGTTAATACATGAAGAAAGTCTATTATTTTGCTTCTGACTTCCATCTGGGGTTGGATGTTCCTCAGCCTAGCAAGGAGAGAGAGAAGATTATTATTACATGGTTGGAGAGTATCTACCCTACTACAGCCGAGTTGTTCTTACTAGGAGATCTATTCGATTATTGGTTTGAATATCAGACTGCTGTACCTAGAGGACACGTTAGATTTTTAGCGTCGCTTGCTCGATTTACGGATGCTGGTATTCCAGTGCATGTGTTTACAGGTAATCATGACATGTGGATGTTTGACTACCTAGAAAAAGAGATAGGCGTTAAAATTTATAGAAAACCGCAATCTTTCAAACTATATGGTAAATCATTCTTGTTGGGACATGGAGATGGGTTAGGTCCCGCAGATCATGGTTATAAGTTTATCAAAAAAGTGTTTGCAAGTAAACTTAATCAATGGTTATTTGCTAGACTCCATCCCAATACAGGCATAAATCTCATGAAGAGATTAAGTCAGAAATCAGAAAAACAAAGCGTCCCTTTCTTAGGAAAAGATAATGAGTGGTTAGTCCAGTATTGTGAAGAGCAATTGACATCTCAAGAAACTGAATATTTTATTTTTGGTCACCGTCACTTACCTATAAGTCATAAGTTAAGTAATGATAGATCAATGTATATTAACTTAGGAGATTGGCTGACACATATGACTTATGTCGCCTATGATGGAGAAAAACTAGAATTGAAAAATTATGAATATTAAAAACTACTTGTTTGTTCTCCTTATCTCAGTAAGTGTAATTGTACAATCCGCATGTCAGACAACAAAGGCTGCTCTGGCACCTGAGGAAAAGATAGAAAACAGCTATCTGCTCAAAGGTGATTTCAAATATGTTACTCAGGATAATCTAGGTTATACCTACCTCATCAATTCTGAAAACGAAATACTCAAACTCAATAGGGATAACGAAATAATATACAAGCAATCTGTAAGAGGACTAGGAGATATCTCCAGTATCAATGTCAACAACCCACAGAAGATTCAAGTTTTCTACCCTGATTATCAGTATATCGTATTTCTAGATAATACTTTGTCAGAAATGAAGCGACTCAATCTTGAAGATTTTGGGTTTTGGAATATAACAGCGACTTGTGTTTCTCGCCATAATAATATCTGGATCTATGATCCTGTCAGTGTCCAACTTATAAAAATAGATGAATCTGGAAATACACTTATCAGTTCTAATGAACGTTACTCTCAAGCTGATAAAATAAATAGCCCTACCCTATCTGTAGATCAGAACCACGTCTACCTTACAACGCCAGACATGGTACAGATTTTTGATACAGCGGCTAGATTTATCAAAGAAATTATAATAGAAAAAGATAAGGCTATTTTCTCAAATGGTTATATGATATATAGTGTAAATAACGAAATAAAACTCTTCCCTCTGACAGTTGAAATGCGAGACAATAGCAACAATGTTCTTTACAAAAGTGATTCAGAAATCAATGGTTTCTTTCTCAATGATAATACACTGGGGATCATAGACGAAAATGGCTTTCATAATATTACAATAGAAAACTAGCCTTGGAAAACAAGAATGAAATATCAGATCGTATTTCTCGAGACCTAGACATGAGAGTAAAGACGGCACCTACTGACAAAGAAATGCTACTACATATCGCTGATCGTGTAGAGTCCATGCTCAAAGGTGACCCCGACATGCTTATGAGTTATCTATACCGACTAGATGTAGAACAAGTAAAAATAGAAGCCGCTCTAAAGACGAGCATAACACCTGCCCATGTGACCTTAGCCAATTTGATTTGGGAAAGACAGAAGCAACGTATAGAGACTAAGAAAAAATATAAAGTTGAGCCTATCGAGGGATGGGAATTTTAGAAAGTTGAATTACCTTATTGCGTTACCGACTTAGATTTATTATACAACAGCAACCCCGACACAACGATAAGTCCTCCTATCAGTTGAGACAATTCGATTTTTTCTCCAAATGGAATCGCCAGAAGTATTACAAAAAATGGAATCAAGTTTAGATAGAGTGAAGTTATTGTCGCTCCCAAATTAACAACACAATAATAAAATGCCGTATAAGCAACTCCTGTTCCTAATACTCCCATAAATAATATACTCATCCAAAATCTTGTCACGCCAGGCACATTAACTGATAGGATTTCTGGACTGGCAAATGTGGCAAATAGGACTAACCCAATCACACTACTTATAGTTGTCATCAAGACTGAGTCGACATGTTGGAGAAACTTAGAAACGATAATCTGGCTCAAAGAAAAAACGATTGCCATCATTAATATATATATGTCTCCAATATCAAAATGTAAATGTGCCAACTTCATAAGATTACCCTTGACTAAAATTATAGCTACCCCGAAAAAACTAATAACTATAGCCAGTAATTGTACGGCCGTCAACTTACGACCTAGTAACATTAATGAGAACAATGCTGTTATGGCTGGACTAGTAGCTATTATCAGTGAACCATTAATGGCACTTGCCGTTTTCATCCCTAAATTGAAAAAATAGATCGTTAGAAATACACCTAGAAATGCATTCAAGAAGATATACCACAGATCAATCATTGATAAGCGTAATTGAAACAACTTATCCTTAAACTTAAATATGGCTATTCCTGCAAGGACTACTACTGCAAATATATACCGCCACGTAGCAACACCGAGTGGTGTATAATATTCCATAGCTACTTTCACAAGAAAGAAGTTAATGGCCCAAAAGACCATCGTTAACACCAATAAAATATATGTAACCCGACTAGACATGTTGCAACCTATCTACAATACTTGACACCATTATCTCAAGTGCTTTAGGCGCTGATCTAAACCATAGTTCTGGTTCTATCGCCTCAACTTCCATCAATAAAAGTTCCTTATTATCATCATAGCAAATGTCGATTCTAACATACAATGGCTTGAAGCCTAGAGATTCACATACAGCAATAACACTTTTACTGAAATTGATTTCCGCTGTTGTAGATATATGATTTTCTAACCTACCTCCATGATATGATTGGACCCTGAAGTCGTTTTCCTTCGGCACTTTTAACATGGCATGGGTATATTGTCCATCAATAAATATTAATGACAACTCTCCTACCGTGGTTATTGATTCCAGAAACGGTTGAACAATCATCTGTTTAGTCATCTTATCTGCTTCTACAGATAAAATGTCTTTTTTATCAAATGGAGGTCTGAGTAATAAAGTATTTTTGGCACCTGCTGATATTGTGGGCTTGACAACAATTCCTTTAACACCTAATCTTGCATTCCAATATGCTGGATCAAAGGCAATCTCACTGTCTAATAGATGCGTCTCAGGAATAGGCACTCCAGATTTTTGTAATTGAAGCAGATAATTCTTATCCATATTCCACAGGACAGCTTCTTTACTATTGACAAGTAAGCAATCCTGAGAAATTCGTTCCACCCATTCTCTAAATTCAGTAATAAAATCTGAATAATTCCAAGGTGTCTTTATCAAGGCCAACCGTGTAGTTGACCAATCAAAATCTGGATCTTCCCAGCCTACTCTCCTGCAAACTAATCCTTTTGCTTTTAGAGCATCAATCATTAACCCATCTTCCTCAATAGTTAGCGGATTATGCGGCAATGAGGTATCTAACACAAGACATGATTGCTGGGTTACAATAACGACATCTATCA
>JALZVB010000140.1 GCA_023300835.1 Saprospiraceae bacterium
CCGACGCTCTTCCGATCTCTCGGTATGAAAGTAGCTGGAAACTCTGAGAATTATGGATCTGAGCAAGAGCATTTAAATCAAGTTTTTGGCGCAAGATTATTGATAACAGGAATGCATGCCGCAAATGGTTTTGGGGTAGAATTCCTTGAATACATTGCGCCACCAGGAGGTAAACCTTACCCAGAAGATTCTACACCACTAGACCATTGGTATTGGCATACAGCCATGCAAGTGGATGACTTAGATAGTCTTATAGATAAAATCGAAATGAAAAACTACACAGTTGTCTCTAACGGGATTGTGACATTAGAAGAACTTAATTATTCTAAAAGCATAATAGTAAGAGATCCAGATGGTCATGCCATCCTATTATTTGAATCTAAAAATCAATAAAACCAACTACATGAAAAATTTATTACTTTTTTTTCTTGCTACATTTTTAGTGGCAACGTCCTGTACGCCGACTTGTGAGCAAGCGTATCCAGATGGTATGGACTTAGATGATACAAATTCCAATAGTGTATCATTGGATGGACTTGATGTTGTATCTTGCTATACATCTAAAAAGTCTTCCAAGGGATTAGATAATTTAATGTCTGCCGATAACGGCGTTAAATATCTTTTTTCTACACTAAATAATAAAAATTTATTTGATGCTAATCCCCAAAAATATATGCCTCAGATTGGTGGATTTTGTGTTGTAGCAGCGGCACATGGGAAAGTAGAAGCTACTGATAAAGAACACTTTGGCGTCTATAACGGTAAGCTTTATTTCACTACCAATAAAAAGGCATACGACATGTGGATGAAAGACCAAGAAGGTATAACGACTCAAGGAGAATCTATGTGGCCATGTTTAGTTGCCAAAAAAGGAAGAAAAATTTAATAAACATATTTTCAATCTAATACTCAAGTATCATGAAACAATTTAATATCATTTTTACATTTTTACTAATCAGTACTTTTTGTTCTGCACAGAATCTTGTTAATATAGATTCAAGAGGCATTATATTAGACGGCTATGATGTCGTAGACCTATGCAGTAAAAAAGAAGTGCCTGGATCTTACAAGCATACTGCTCAATATCAAGGCGCAACATATCAATTTTCTTCAGACGCTAATAGAAAAAAGTTTGAAGCTAATCCAGCTAAATATGCACCTCAATATGGTGGTCACTGTGCGGTTTCTACTTCTATGGGAATGTTAGAGCCAGGGCACATAAGTACTTGGTCTATGCATAATGATAAGCTCTACGTGCAACGTAACGCAAAAGCTAAAGGGATGTGGGATAGTAAAGGCGCTCAAATGTTTGTACCTAATGCGGATAAAAACTGGCCTGGATTAACTAAGTCTAAAGGATCAAGTCTTACTAATGCAGACCTAGTAGATGGTAGACTAACATTCGAAGCAGCTGAAGCAATAGGCAAACGTGCACTTAAGTACCTTAGAGATAACAAAGCGCCAGGTGGTGCAATAGCAATCGTAGATGAAGCAGGCATGCCGATCTATGTTATCAGAGAGACAGGAACATTCAGGTCTTCATCTGAAGTTTCTATTGGTAAGGCAAGATCTGCTGCACTATTTGGATTCCCTACTAAGAAGTTAGAAGACGGTATTGGGGCAGGTAGAAACTCTCTAATTACTGCAGGATATAACATGATGAGAGGCGGATTACCTATTATGGTCAATGGAAGAGTTGTCGGAGGTATAGGTGTTAGTGGTGCGGCATCAGCTGATCAAGATGTAGAAATATCTGAAGCAGCTTTAGGACTAAAATAATATAAAAATAAAGTTCCCTTCATTTCTTATGAATCACACTATTGATTTAAGAGATGAAGGGTTTAAAAAAAAAGTAAAACATGAAAACAATCGTCCTTTTTTTCTTTTTTATTTCTGCTTCAATATTGTCAGCTCAAGAAAGTCGAGAGCTTGTTGCGGATAATCCAGATGTGATAGTTGACTTGAGAACTCAAGCTGGTATCAAGATGGTCAGTGCAGAATGGAGATACGCTGACGCGGACATTGTAGATGATAAGTTCGGAGCTCCAGGTCCTGAAGGTAGTGATCCATTACCACTATATCCCACGGGACCCAAACAAACTACTTGGAATATACAACCCAAAGCTGGAGGTATGGATTTTGATGATAGCAAATGGGAAGTGTTAGATCCGACATCTTTAGAAGAACGAAGGTGTCCAGGAAGGTTATGTTTTAACTGGTATCGAATGAATGTCACTATCCCTGCTGCGATTGATGGTTTTGATCCTACAGGTTCTACAGTGGTTTTTGAAATAGTAATAGATGATTATTCAGAAGTGTGGGTCAATGGTAAATTACCCAAAACATTTGGACAATCTGGTAACGGAATGATCAAAGGGTTCAATGCTCGTAACCGTGTTTTCCTTACGGATAATGCAAAACCTGGAGATCAATTTCAGATTGCAGTATTTGGGATCAATGGACCATTAGCAGATATTCCAGATAATTATATATGGATCAGATCAGCAACATTAGATTTTCATAAAGAATATGATGTAAATCCTAAATGGAAAGATTTGGGTCATGTTGTTAAGTTCCAACCAGAATTGGATCAGTTAATAAGTCCTGATACTAAAATAGAAAAGATAGCAGATGGATTCCAATTTACAGAAGGTCCAGTATGGCAT
>JALZVB010000141.1 GCA_023300835.1 Saprospiraceae bacterium
GCAGAACGTCCATTTGATCCTACTTTGAAAGAAGGAAATATTAATTACTATGACATTAAGGAGATGGTAGAAGCAGAGGATGTAGAAGTCGTTGTTGCCACAGTGAATGATAATATCGTAGCATCAGCTTATGTAAAAATTGTCAATGCTAAAGACTATCTCAGATTTAAACAATATGGATATGTAGGATTCATGTTTGTGAGACCGGAGTATAGAGGAAAAGGAATAGCACAGATGATTATAGGAAAATTAAAGACCTGGGCAAAGTCTAGAGGGTTGGACGAATTACGACTTGATGTTTATGATGATAACCATAGAGCTGTATCGGCCTATGAGAAGGTTGGATTTAAGAAACATATGGTAGAGATGAGAGTTGAGATATCTTAACATCTATCTAGATAAATCTGGAATGCTTGTTTTTTATGCTTCTTGCCAGATCTGTAATAAATTACTTTTTGTTTGTCCACCTCCTCCCTTTGAGTGCCTCCGCCAGCGGAGGACATAGTATCTTTAGGTAATAACTTTATAAGTCTTTTGACAGTTCCTGTATTTCCATCTATAATTCTAATATGTGATGGTACGAGTGCAGCTATTAAATCTGTGTAATAAATAAAGTGGGTACAACCTAATACTATGGAACCATAGGCGTACCAATTATAATTTTCTAGTTTTCGCTTTAAGTAACGTTTTACTTTAATAGAATCAAATTCTGCTTCTTCGGCATATTTCACGAGTTTCTGTAGAGATAATAATTCAATACGATCACTTGCATTGAGGTCAGTAATAAGGTCTTTGAGTTTCTTTTGTTTGAGGGTAAGTTTGGTGGCGCAGACAAGAATCTTTTTAGTCTTCTTATTACCAGATTGATATTCGACAGCAGGCTTTACCGCTGGTTCCATTCCGATGATAGGAAAATCATATTGCTTACGTATGGTTTTTATCGCAACACTTGTTGCCGTATTACAGGCGACAACAAGTGCTTTGATATTTTTATTAGCTAGGAAGTCAACAGCTTCCTGAGTTAGCTTCTTAATTTCTTTTTTTGACTTGGTACCGTATGGCACGTTATCCGTATCTGCATAATAGATAAACTGCTCATGGGGTAGACGCTGCATCGCCTCATGGAGTACTGTTAGTCCACCTATTCCAGAATCAAAAAAAGCGATCTTCATTTACATTACTTTAGAAAGCCCAAAATACGGTAATTGAAAGTTTTTTAATACGCTTTTCTGATAACTATGTTTCCAATGCGATAACTTAGTTTTCGACCACTTCGTTAAGATTATACCAATCTACATTTCTAGACAACAACATTACCGTGGCTAGAATAACAAACAATGCGACTGCCCCAGCTAATAATGCAAAATCCTGCATCTGTAATATCACGAACACATAACCAAATAGACCGAATAAAAGACCGCCTATAATTGTTGATCCTTTCATAGTTTTTAGTATAAATCTTGTGTAGGCTGTAATCAATCCTATTGTCGCTATACTAGATATCGCATATCCACTGTTGAATCCCATGTGTTCTGTAATTGATATCAGTAACAAATAAAAAATAGTTAAAGCAAATCCAATTAAAATGTATTGAATGGGATGTATCATCTGCTTATACAAGATCTCAAAGAAGAAAAATATCCCAAACGTCAGAGAAATGATAAGTAAAGCATACTTAGCTGTTCTAGTGTTTTTGCCATAGTCATCAATGGGTTGTATAAAGTTTACACCAAAGCTGTGATTCTTTTTATTAAGTACCGTATCTGATTGCCAGATGTCTGGGTAATCATGACTGAACCTATTGGTCTTCCAGTTACTTACAAATCCCTCCTCAGTGTTATTATAATCTGATGGGGAACGTTTACCCACATAGCTGGGGTCAGGCCAGTTAGAAGTAATTGTAATTTGCATTTTATCTCCTAACGGTTCTATGTTTAATGACTTAGTTCCTTTAAAAATGAGGGAACTACCTAGTACAATTTCTTGCGCAGGGTCTATTGTAAAAACCTCTGTCGCTATTTTAGTCAATCGACCTCCTGTTATGTTTGCATTGCCTACCATCTTTAATGTTTTTCCATTGACATTAAAGGCAGTGTTATCTGATATGCCATTAGCATCAGCTATACTGAATACGGCTTTTGTCTTGGTATAATCAAATGTATAGTTCTTGTAAGTCGCCTCGTCGAGAAGCATATCTACCTTGAATCTTTCTTGAATATCTATCTCTGAGTTAAAAACAACGACTTCATAAATACTACGTTTACGGGTATCTGTAATAGCTTTTCCATTAACCACAGTTGACTGAGGCGCAATATTAATGTGTCCTTCTATTGTTGTAGCTTTATCTTCTTTGTCTGTTACAATCTTAGTGTAAGGGATGCGTAAAAAAGGCGCCATAATAGTCTGGCTTTCGCCAAATGACTTTGCTACTTCCCTTTCTATTTCTGCTTTTCGACTACTGCGTTCACGTATGAGATTTTTGATCATCATATTGGGAATCATAAGCAAGATTATAATAAATAGAATGAAGACAATCTTAACAGTCACGGAACCTTTAAATTTCTGAGCTAATGTGCTTTCTTTCATGATGTGTAATTAAAAGTACTTTGATTAACAAAGTGAATAAACAAAAAAATTATTTTATAGATTTTAATATAGCTTCTAACGCATCTATATGCGTACTGAATGCTTTGATTCCTATCTTACTAACTGAGTAATTGGTATTCGGTTTTCTTTCTATGAATGATTTAATAACAGATATGTACCCCAGTTTTTCTAATGCTTTTATATGACTAGCAAGATTACCATCTGTTAGTTTTAAGCTGTCTTTGAGTTCAGAGAATGAAGCTTGGTCTTCGACCATAAGAATACTCATGATGCCTAACCTCACTTTATTTTCAAAAGCTTTATTTAATTTGTGATAATCGGATTGCATAGTTTACTTGTCCGTTTTATCATATTTAAAATACATCATCATCCCATATAAGATATGTAATATTCCGAAGCCTGCAGCCCAAAAATAAAGTCCATAACCTGGAAATGCCACAGCCATAAGACCTATAATAATTTCAATTATACCTAGAGACCCCACATCTCTAAGTGTATAATTACTAGCTGAGTATAGAGCCAAACCATAAAATATAAGTGTAGATGGAGCGACTAACAATAGTTCACCTCTTGCAATCAATAAGATCACAAATATCCCTCCTGTTCCTAGTGGAATCATATAGCTCTTCAGGGCTTTTGATGAAGCAGATGACCACATTTTTTCATTTCTCTGCATGGCTCTCCTTCTCGTAAAGAAATAAGCCGTAACAACTGATAATAAAAGAACAACTCCTGAGAGTATCAACAGTTTAATAACTATAGGCGATAAACTTTTAGAAATAAGATCATTGTAAGCAATCGACTGAGCATGTGAAACCATCTTCTGAGCTATCGCAGCACCTATAAGGGCATAGATTCCAGCCATTATTCCTGACAATCCACTCAACGAAAGAAAACGAGATCTTTCTTGCATCATGGACTTGATGTGAC
The DNA here is from genome assembly GCA_023300835.1 of Saprospiraceae bacterium. Classification (GTDB taxonomy): domain Bacteria; phylum Bacteroidota; class Bacteroidia; order Chitinophagales; family Saprospiraceae; genus RFSX01. The sequence goes on from JALZVB010000141.1 coordinate 3,538, forward strand.
TGATGTCTTTTATATAATCTTGTTCCATTAAAAGTACTTTGTGTTACAAAGTTAGGTAATTATTTTAATATGTACACTATCTACAGCCACATCAGCTCAAGATAAATTAATATCTAGTTTCCTATCATACTATATGTACAACAAAATTTAACTAATATCCACAACAAAAGTATGTCCTTTGATCATCAGTAAGAACTCTAGAAGCTCCTCTGAAAGTCAACAGCCAAGAGCTATAAGTCTACAGGAATGAGAACTGGAAGCAGTATAAAGCAGCATAATATTAGTACAGTAATATTGAGATTAGGTGGCTGTATGACCTGGAACCTAACGTCGTTACTTATAGATGAGGTTTGTTTTAAACTTTATGGATTGATCATGAATCGCAATACTTGAATGGGCTCTATGGTTTTAAGGGATATGAACATATAATTTTTGGCTCATGTTGATGGGGATCTGGGTTTTTAGTTAATTCTTATATTTAGGATTTTTTGCATCTTTAGCATATTATTAATTAATAAACTGTTTAGAAATCATGGAATTAACAAACAAATTTTTATTCTTTTTAGCACTAACTCTCATGACTCTTGCCAGTTGTGGAGGTGATGATAATGATGGTTGTGACAACCAAGTTATGCAAGGAGGTATAGATGGTCAAGCCTTTACACTAGGAGATGGCAGAGCTGTAGTGGATGATAATACGATTAAACTTGATTTCTATGGTGCTGGAGAAACTTTTCCTGATGATATATGTTCAGGGGTAAGTTCTCAGAATGTAAGAATATTTGGAACATTACAATCTGCAGAAGTGGGCAGAACAGAGTTAAATCTTGACTTTTCTTCTCCTGAAACTAGCCAGACATTAACGCTTTTTAATCCTGATGGATCTCTTAATATTATTGCTTCCGATGGGTTTATTGAAATAACTGCAATTACAGAAACAGAAGTAATTGGTTTCTTGAAAGCTGATGGAGGAGGAGAAGATGTTGTATGTGGAACTTTTACACTAACAAATTGTAGATAAAATTCCGCAACCGCAATATTTGAAAAATGGAGGTAACTGAAAAAGTTGTCTCCATTTTTTTATGACTTACATTTTTGTTGCAGAAAAAGCTTAAACTATAAACAAAAGGAGTTCTAATGTTAATTGTAGTACGAATCACGTCGTATAAAGTTAATGTTGTTTTAATGTTCCTATGTTCTCAAGCATATATAATAGATAAGCATAATCTTTGCATTAGCTATTTATAAGAGGAAAACATTCATTAACACATATATTAAACCCGTATGATAAAGATTACAATTACTTCAGTATTAATGCTTCTTGGAGCCATTATTATAGCTCAGTCACCTGAAGTTGTTCATTGGACCTTTGATTACAATAAAGAGACACAGTCTATAGACATTACTGCGGATATGGACGATAACTGGGTTATATATTCCCAATTCACTGATCCAGATGGCCCTATTCCTTTAAATTTTACTTTTGAACCCAGTGATGCGTATACACTTGTTGCTGGTGTTGTTGAAACAAATGAACCCACAACTGTTAAGAGCGAAATGTTTGGTGTTGAAGTAAAGAAGTTCAAACACAAAGCTGTTTTTAAACAAAAAATTGAAGCATCTGGCACTGGCGAAATCATAAAAGGGGCCGTTACATTTATGTGTTGTGACAATATGAGGTGCTTACCTCCAAAAACTCTCCCGTTTGAGGTAAAAATTTAACTTTTAGTCTTATTTTCAGCCTTTTACAAATAAGTATTTTATCTAACACGTATAGTTTTATAAATCCGAATACATGCGATTCCTATTCCTGACGTTAAGTCTATTACTTTCTTATACCAATATAAATGCTCAGATTCACAATCCCGTCAAGTGGGATTTTGCAGCGGAGTCACTAGGAAATAATGAGTATAATCTTGTTTTTACGGCCAATATAGATGCGCCATGGATGACCTATTCTCAGTTTACCGCTGAAGGTGGACCAGTCCCTACTGAAATCACATACGAGTCGAAGGGATTTGAAAAAATAGGAAAAGGGATAGAATCAGGCCATAAGAAAGCTGGAAAAGATCCCATGTTCGAAGGAATAGAAGTCATTAAGTTCTTACCGGACGAGCCCTTCGTAATAAAGCAAAAAATTAAAACAACTGATGCAACAACCGTATCTGGTTATCTAACATACATGTCTTGTAACGAGGAGATGTGTCTTCCGCCTACAGATGCAGACTTTAGTATAGATTTATCTGTATTAGCAAAAAAAGAAAGTACAGCTAAGCCAGGTGCAAATGCGGCAACCACCACAGCAGCAGCAACTGAAACAGTAACAGGAGGTCAACAAAAAAACACAATTGAGAAAGCGGTAACGTCTGGAAGTATTAAAATCGCTCCTATGGTTGATGC
>JALZVB010000142.1 GCA_023300835.1 Saprospiraceae bacterium
TCCTACAGAGAAGTCTTTTAGACTGTCACCTTTAGTTTCAATAGAATGGTTGAACCTGGTGTCTATGTATATTATATCGAAACTAAAGGTGACAGTCTAAAAGACTTCTCTGTAGGATCAATCACTATAGTGAGATAATATATCAACAACTCCTTCATTAGTCGTAATTTTAGTAAAACATGTTGAAGTGCAACTCCAACATCATCACTGGAGTTGCATTAACCTTCATCTTTATTCTCAAAACAGAATCTTGCTATATTGTGAAACCTATGCCTAGTTGAGTCAATTACTTTAGTTAGATGATAACAAAAGGTACAACAACGTTAATAATCAATATCTAACCAGAAATCATGAAGACAAATAAAAAAGTTAAAAATACCGCTATCCTACTCTTGCATTGTCAGGACCAGAAAGGTATAGTAGCTTCTGTAACAGATTTCTTGCATAAGAATGGCGGTAATATTATCTCTCTACGTGAGCATGTAGATCAGCAGACTAACCATTTTTTTATGAGAGTCGAGTGGGAACTCAAGGAGTTCAGCATTCCTGAGGAAAAGATAAATGAGTATTTTGAAACGATGCTGGGGACTAAGTTGCAATTATCTTGGGAACTGCATTTCAGTAGTACTGTTCCACGTATGGCTATCTTTGTATCTAAATATTCTCACTGCCTATTTGATGTATTATCAAGATATGAGTCAGGAGAATGGAAAGTTAAAATCCCCGTTATAATCTCTAATCATGACAAGTTCAGACATATAGGAGAGCGGTACAACATCCCTTATCATTATATGCCACTCAATAAGAACAATAAACGAGAAGTCGAAGCTGAACAATATCACTTACTCAAAAAACACAATGTAGACTTTGTCGTATTGGCCAGATATATGCAGATTCTATCAGAAGAATTCACTAAGAAACTTCCTAATAAAATCATCAATATCCACCACTCTTCATTACCCGCATTTGCAGGAGCTAAACCCTATGAAGGTGCACATGAAAGAGGCGTCAAACTTATAGGTGCCACTGGACATTATGTAACGCCTGATCTCGATGCTGGACCTATCATCTATCAAGATGTGATTTCTATAAGCCATAACGACAGTATCTCAGATATGAAAAGAAAGGGAAAGGATATAGAAAAAATCGTATTTGCCAATGCGATATGGTCTCACTTTAACCATAAGATCATTACTTACCAGAACAAGACAGTAATATTTAATTAGAAGTGAAGATATAAAATGCGAAAAGCCCAAGTACAATAACTCAGGCTCTTTCGACTAAGGTCTCAAAATAAGAAAACTACTTCTTGTAGATATATTAAACCCTTTCGGGGAATCTTGTCATTTTGATACGCTATCAACTAACCTTTTTGGATTTGTACTTTTACAAAAAAAGTATAAAATGGTTGTTCACCTCGTCTTCTATGTGCTAAAATAAAGACTTACTCTCTATTAGACAATTATATTAACAAAAAACTTATTAATAAGTTTCATATATGTAAGAATTTGTTAGTGAATGCCTTTTAAGTACAACATTTTTTATAAGTGTTTTTCTTCTAATACGTAATAGGAGTAAAGGAATGGGCCCTTTTATCGAAATTATATTCTTCTCAAACTTTATTTTATTTCATATAAATTTGCAGCTTCATTACTCGCGTTTTTTGCAGAAGCGATTGAGTGGTAACTTACTGATTACATTTAAACATGGTCTCTAATACCATCCAATCACTCTATTCATACTATGCGGGTACTTAATTAAGTATCGTATGAGGTTATTCAACAAGGTCAATAAGGAGGTTCTCAAGGAGCAGATAGATAATGATGACCGCAAACGTATCACTCTTTCTTTCTACCAATATGCAAACATTAGGAATGTAGCCTTATTCAGAGATCATCTGTTCATATTACTAGATCAGGTCGAGGTGCTCGGTAGAATATATGTCTCTACGGAAGGAATCAATGCACAGGTTTCTGTTCTAGAATCAGAATGGAAAGATTTTAAATCAGCACTTGACTCCATAGATTTTCTGAAAAACATCCGTCTCAATATTGCTATAGAAGACAATGGTAAATCCTTCTATAAACTAAAAGTGAAAATCAGACCTAAGATAGTCGCTGACGGACTAGACGACAACACATTTGATGTAACCAATAAAGGCATTCACTTAAATGCTGAAGCATTCAATAAATTAACGGACCAAGAAGGCACTGTTCTCATTGATATGAGAAACCATTATGAAAGTGAAGTCGGTCATTTTAAAGGCGCAATTATTCCTGATGTGGAAACCTTCAGAGAATCATTGCCTATCGTTACGGATTTTCTCAATGATAAAAAAGACAAGAATATCGTGATGTATTGCACGGGTGGTATCCGCTGTGAGAAGGCAAGTGCATACTTCAAACATAAGGGATTTGATAATGTCTATCAGCTAGAAGGCGGCATTATAGAATATGCCAGACAGGCCAATGAGCAGAACCTAGACAATAAGTTTATAGGAAAGAATTTTGTATTTGACGATAGATTAGGAGAGAAAATAAGCTCTGATGTTATTGCCCAATGTCATCAATGTGGTGACGCATGTGACAACCATACCAACTGTGCCAATGACGCCTGCCACATCCTATTTATACAATGTGACAACTGTAAAAATACTTATGAAGGTTCTTGCTCAGCTAAATGTCAGGAGTTCAATAAATTGCCAGAACAAGAGAGAATGGAACGCAAAGGGTCGACTTCTTTTAATGGTACCAAATTCGGAAAAGGAAGATATAAGGCCCATAAAAAAGACGAGTCACTTGAACTGTGACCCGTCTGATACTATTTCTACTTTGGGGATAACCCAATAATCTTACTTTATCAAATTGTACCTGAAGCCCACATATAAATTCCTTCCAAATAATGGTGCCCATATAATTGAAGCATCAAAAAATTCTCCAAAGGCATCATCACCGGCGATAATGGCATTCTCTTGTTTGTAATCAAATAGGTTCTCTACACCGACATATACATCGTATTTCTTTCCCCATCTTTTACTTACTTGCCCGCCAGCGAGAAAGTATGAAGGTGAATTATCTTCTCGTCGATATTCTTCTGGATTACCAGCAGTTGTAGGCAACCTCATCGTTCCTCTCCAGTTAACAGTTGCGTCAAAATGCCAATCTGAAGTCGTCGCATAAGCCAAATTGATAAAAGCTCTGTGCTTAGATACCAATGGACGTTGCTTGCGGCCATCTTTATAATCTGTCTTGGCATCTATATATCTGTACGCAATTCTGACGTCTAAGCGAGGAATCAATTCTACATCTGCTTTTATCTGAAAACTATTAGAATATGATTCGCCATCTAGATTATAGAAATCGATTCTTCCAGTCGTCTCATAATCAGCAATGACTTGATTCTGAAATGCCGTATGGAATAGATCCACGCCTAGAATGACTTCCTTTTCTCCCATAGGAATAGCTTGTGTCAAGTTGATACCGTAGTTCCAAGCGACTTCAGGTTTTAATCCATATGGGTTTCCGAGATCTTCAGCATCAGTCGTTAAGCTAAAGGCTCTAGAACTGGCAAACAAGCCCATGTTCTCAGCAAATATATTAGCCGTTTTCAAACCTCTTCCTGCGATAAACCTAACTATTGATTTATCAGCGATATTATACTTAGCATGTAATCTAGGTGTTACAAAGAAACCATAATTATTATGGTGATCTCCTCTCAATCCTGCAATAATCGCCCACTTCTCATCTTTCTTGAAGTTGTATTCCATATAAGCACCAGGCACAGATTCTGATCTACTGTAGATTCCTGCCTTGCTCACTGTCTCATCTATATTATCATATTGATAACTCAGACCCGTTCTTATGATATGATCATTCTCAAATATGTTTTGGTATATCAAGTTGGCGTATAGCGATTGTTGATCTGCGATGTATAGGCCATTTCCAAACTGTGCATCCATATCGTGAGACACGGCGCTCATCTGCAATCCTAAAGACTGCGCTGAGTTACCTGGAAAAATATACCCCATCTTACCCCATAACTCAAATCGCTTAGTATCATTATACATCCGCCAGTGCGATTCATGTGCTTCAGATATTCCAGCAAAATGATCGTGACTTCCGCCTTCGTGATCTAATATAGCTGCCTTGAATCCGATCTGACCTTCTATGTTTTTGGTTCTGTTGAACTTCCATCTATTAACAAAAACCATATCATTTTCTAGAGGCATATCTGTAAACCCATCATTATTTCTATCATGTACTTGCTGGTTTCTCTTAGCATGTATCAAGACTCCAGTAGAAACATTAGGCGTAACGTATTGTGAAAAATTACTGTTTATCTCTAGTCTACCGCCATTATTAGCAAACGCATTGACATGTAATACTTCGTCTGGGCTATCTGGTTTTTTTAACTCTACGTTGATTTGCCCAGCTATACTTTCATAACCATTAACGACAGAGCCTACCCCTTTTATCAATTGGATACTTTCTATCCACGGACCAGGAGTCATATTAAGTCCGAATATATTATTCATCGTTCTTACATCTGGAATAAGCTCTCTTGTCACTTGTACATATGGGCCAGCGAGTCCTAGCATTTCAATCTGCTTAGTTCCGGTTACCGCATCATTAAACGATACATCTACAGCGGGATTGGTTTCAAATGATTCTGACAGGTTGCAACAAGCGGCTTTACACAGCTCTTCTCTAGTTATTTCTTCTGCGTTGAGCGGCTTTAAAAAAGAAATTTTTGTGGTTTTCTCTCTGTAGCTAATTTCTACCGTTTCTAGTTGATGTCCATCTGCCATTACGATGTCAGCAATAGCACCTTCTCCTACTTCCACAGATTGTGTTTCGTAACCGACATAAGAAATGGTTATTGATGGCAGGTGGTTTTCGTTTTCGAGATAGAAATATCCATCCAGGTCCGTAGTCGTACCTGTCTTGTCTCTTAGGCTTACCGTTGCGCCTATGAGCGGAAACTTCTCTCCGTTGTTGTCATAGGCCATAATATAACCTTCTACGCCTCTATGATCATGTGCTCTTTCCTTCTGACCTCCTTCATACCCTTCTCCATCAGCTAGCACATAATCCGTATGATCTTCTTCAATACTCAAATAATCTTCCGACACATCAGCAACCCGATATTTGCAACAGCCATGCAAATCGTTATAAACTTCATCAGGTGCGAAAAAAGCACCGTTATCGTGGCCCGCCTGAGCAATCGCATATCGTATCGTAGATACAGACACCTTATCCATATCAATAGCGATTGTAAGCACTTGATTATCAATATTCCAGTCAGCCGTTTCTGCGCCATTACTTTTGGCTACTTTCTCTATACGTTCTTGACACATGCCACAATTACCCTCTACCCTAAAATTAAATTCTATCAGATCTTGCCCTGTTACAGACAACGATAGAATTATATTGAAGCACGTCATAAGGACGTACCTTGTTATATTTCTCATAATAATAAATTGAAAATCTTAAATAAATAGTTCTGGATAGACTATATTAAGATTGCCCTGGGGGGTTGCCAGATACCTTTATTATGCAGATGTGCATAAATTTCAATAGTTCTGGGTTGATCAGCACTATGAGCAATAGGTGCTACAATAACCTGAGATTTAACTGTGGAGAATGTGAATACATGTCCGAAGTAACCACAACAAAAGCAGTGGCAATCATCGCCACAGCAGTTTTTATCATCATTTTCTCTGTCTTCTTCATTAGAATCACAATTACTTGATTCTTGCATTACGACTTCGTGACAACTAGCAGACATATTGATCGTCATACTGATAGCACAAAAGCCCCCAGAGGACTTTAGTATTAAGTATAAAAATAATATGACCTTTAAATTTCTCACAATCACAAAAATAAGGGTAATATCTTAGTATCTCAACCCCTATATTTGCCGTCTTAATCTTAAGAATGCCTAAAAAAACCTAAAAACTACATTTAGCTAAAGATGTTATAGCAATTTATAGTGTTTTATTTAGGTGCTAAGAATCCCGTTAATATTGATTACAAAATAATGAAAGCTATCTCTCCAAAATACTTGATTATATTCCTATTAAATATCTTATTGGTCTGTTCTATCTCAGCTCAGAGTGCTCAAGAAATGAAGGCGCTTAACACTTATGTGGAGTTTCTTAATGAAAGTGTACATGGGCTTACGATTGCACATATCTTATTAGAAAATCATAATAAAGACATCAATAGATATGTAGATCTCAATGACACAAAAGAGAACTCATTTCTTACTAATCAGATTCTGAGCGAAAATATATTCGATGATCCTGATTATACAACAAGAGATTCAGGAAAATCACCTATAATTTTATCACGAGAACTGCTAGAAGGTTCTAATTCGTTGGGTAATAATACAACGCGGGTACTCAATGGCTATGTTAAGGAAATAGTTACTGTACTCAATAGTATAAATGACCTCAGGTATGAAATCGAGACTTATGTGGAAAAACACGACCTTGAGGATAGAAAAAACATCTACCCTATTTATGGTTATCTAGAAAAAGGCGTCCTCTTATTCAATAAATACGAAAGTCTCCACGACAAGTTGAGTAAAAGACTAAAGGATGAACTCAAATACTCTTCAGATTTACTTTTTTTGATATTTGATGAAATTCATACCGCATCAGTGCTTATGCTCCAAGAGTTGAGAGAAGATGATGACAGAGGTATAGACACATATCTGGACAGAATAGATGGGTCTACTAAAAATTTTGCAGCGCAGAATAGAGACCTCATAACTAAAAACAAAAGAGTAGGTGATGAAATTCTAACTAAGCTCAGGAGAATGATCACATTTGTAAGGGACGCTAATTCAACGGGTAACATTCCTGTGATACACGAACTCTATGGAAAAGAATACTACATTCATAACCAAATACTTAAGACTCACTTTAACAGTATAAGTCCTGGTTATGCTTCCAAAATGAATCTATTGATGACACTAGAAGGAAAGAACTTTCTGTCCTTCGATGACAGGCCCTTGATTTTTAAAATCATATATCCTAAAAAAATTGAAGAGATAAAGGAAATTGCCAATAACCCAACTGTTGCTTCAGTACCTCGAAAAACTGTCAAGCCTCAGATGGATTTTAGCTCTTCTGTATCTGCTCCTGAGGTGATAGAGTCTGATTATATAGAGTTAGAATTCTTTGATCCTAACATGTATGATAGAGACTCCATATCTGTCAGTTTTAATGATGAATGGATACTCACAGATTATATGCTGAAAGGAGAAAGGAAAAAAATAAAGCTAGAAATAGATCGCTCCAAAACAAATTCCCTGATGGTTCTCGCCAAAAACGAAGGCCTGATAAGTCCTAACACCGTAGCTTGTAAGTATAGGTACAATGGGAAAGGAAAGAAAGAGGACATATTATTGAAACTCAACGCCAACGAAGCCTACGAACGTATTCTTACAGTAGAGGGGATGTCAGATTTTTAATTATGATTATTAATAAAGTCTAGGGTTGCACTTATATCTTCTAGAACGACAACATTATCCGGCCATTCCATCTCATTATGCATCGGCTGGAAACCCGTAACAAGTAACTTGCCATCAGTCAATGCACCAGAAATGTTATTGATATAATGTTGAAACGGAAGACCTAGATCCTCATTGAGTATCGTAAATACAAAGTCAGGCTTACAGTTATGTGTGGCAAACAAGATATCACTCAAGTTGACATCATTACCCAGATTAGTAACCTTGCAACCGTTTTTTTTAAGTAAATAATGCAAATAGAGTAAACTCAATTCTTGTTTCTCGCAAGGGGGGAGATACACTATGTAATGTTTGCTCTGTCCCGTACAGCAGCCCATTTTTTCTATACAAGCCGTGATCTTGGACTTTATAGTATGAGAAACAAATGACTCATGGACACCTTGAAAAGAACCCGTAAGCCAATTTATATTTAACTTATCTAGAAGTGGGTAGATAACCTCTTGCATAGTAGACTCTAGGCCTTTCTGCTCGATATGTAGGTCAAGAACCTTATTAAAATTATAAGAATCAAGCTCAAGTATAAAAAGCATTACCGCATCTAGGTGATCCTCTAGATTGAGGTCAGATTTACTATGTTTGGCAACTTGTAATTTGATCTCCTCCTGCGGCATTATAGCTATCTTGGATATTTTATATCCATTTCTATACAGAATACATACGTTAAGTAAGTGTCTGAGATCTTCGCTGGTATAGTACCGGATATTGGTTGCAGATCGACGAGGCTCTAGGATGTTATAGCGTTTTTCCCAAGTACGCAAGGTGTGGGCTTTGATACCAGAAAGGTTCTCAAAATCTTTAATAGAATATACGACCATTATATTCTCTGGGTACTTGTTTTCATTATATTGACTAACTAGGTCTAGCAATTAACCACTTTTTTTAGAGAAATAATCATAAATCAAAAACATTAAGACTTTATAGATTGTAGTTTCGTAGTGAACTTGTAATCTTGTAGTATTTTAAGTGTAACGCATGAGAATCGGAATTGTTTGTTATCCAACATATGGAGGGAGTGGCGTACTAGCGACAGAATTAGGGATAGGGTTGGCCCAAGCGGGACATCAAGTACACTTTATTTCATATAGTCGACCTGCCAGATTGACCAGTTATTATAAGGATGTCTTTCTACATGAGGTCGGTTCGTTTGAGTATCCACTCTTCAAGCATCCCCCTTATGATAGTCTATTAGCTAGTAAAATTGTAGATGTGGTAGAGCATGAGCATCTTGATGTTCTGCATGTACATTATGCCATTCCTCATGCCACAGTAGCCTTTCTAGCTAAACAAATTCTTAAGAGTAAAGGTATTACGCTTCCTATCGTAACAACCTTACATGGTACAGACATTACGCTAGTAGGGCTAGATGCCTCCCTATCTTCAGTGGTTAAGTTCAGTATAGAAAACTCAGATAAGGTAACGGCTGTATCAAAATCTCTAAAAGAACAGACGCTTGATTTTTTCGACACTTCTAAGGAGATAAATGTCATTTACAACTTTATTGATCTAAAGCGCTTCCAACGCCGCACTAATCCGGACCTCAGAAACAATTTTGCCCCTAATGGCGAAAAAATCATAGTCCACATATCTAACTTCAGACCCGTAAAAAGAGTAGAAGATGTTATATATGCTTTCAGCAAAATAAGAAAAGAAATCCCCGTCAAGCTCCTGCTTATAGGTGATGGCCCAGAAAGGATCAAAGCTGAAAAAACATGCAGAGAAATGGGTACTTGTAATGACATCAGATTCCTGGGTAAGCAAGATGCCGTAGAAGACTTATTGTCTATCGCAGACTTATTTGTCTTGCCTTCGGCTAATGAAAGTTTTGGTCTGGCAGCTCTAGAGGCCATGGCTTGCGGTGTTCCCGTAATTTCTTCTGATGTAGGCGGATTACCTGAAGTCAATGAAGATGGCGTCACAGGTTATCTCTGTCCACTAGGAAATACAGATATGATTGCTGAGAAAGCCTTGCACTTGCTTAATGATGATAAACTACATGCACAATTTGCTAAAAATGCTACAGCCAAAGCACAGACTTTTAGCAGAGCTAATATTGTGCCTCAGTATCAAGGATTGTATGAGAGTTGTATAGAAACAACAGCTAAGGTTAGTTAGACATCAAATCAACTCGCTAATAAAATTTCGTAGAATTGATTGATTTTCCATCTTACATTCTTCACTTACACCTTACAGAATAATCTAAACTAAGCATTGATATTCCATTACTTTTGTCGTGTGAAAGAACAGAAGACAATAGCTATAAAGCTAAAGCCCAGTGCAGAGAGACATGCCTTACAAAGACATCCTTGGGTCTTTGATCAAAGTATCGTAAAGTCAAGTAAAGTACCAGACTGCGGAGATCTAGCCGTTATATTTTCTAAAAGCAAAAATACATTTGTCGCCCTAGGTCTCATCGATACGGACTCTGTAATACGTATCAAGCTACTCAGCTGGGAGCCTAAGGTTAGAATAGATAAGAATTGGTTTGAAGGTAAAATTGCAGATGCAATCAATATCCGTAAGCCATTGCTTGATTCAGCTACAGATAGCTGCAGGTTGCTATATGGTGAGAATGATGGCCTTCCTGGGTTGATCTGTGATAAGTACGGTGACGTATTAGTACTCAAGTTGTATTCTCGTATATGGGAGGGCTACGTTCCTATGATTGTAGATATACTTGTTCATGAAACCAACGCCTCTGCATGTATTCTACGATTAAGTCGTAACGTGAGTAAGGCAACAGATACATTGGTAGAAGGATCATTGCTACATGGTACACTTCCTTCACCTGTTATACAATTTGTGGAGCACGGTGTTACTTTTGAGACAGATGTTATTGCTGGTCACAAAACTGGTTTTTTTCTAGATCACCGTCATAATCGATATGCCGTACAACAATTGTCTAAAAGCAAATCTGTTCTAGACGTATTTTCATATTCTGGTGGATTCTCAACACATGCTCTAGTGGGTGGCGCTCATGAGGTAACCAGTGTCGACATAAGCCAACAAGCGCTTAAACTGGCGCAGCGTAATGTGAAACTCAATAGTGTTGACTCACCACTCGGTAACCACATTATATTAGTTGGAGATGCATTTGAGATACTAGAAGGTTTGGTTTCTAAAAGAAAGCGCTACGATATCGTCATCATAGATCCCCCGTCATTTGCCAAGCAAGCCTCAGAGATCGTAAAGGCCAAACACAGCTATGCAAAACTGGCTGGCCTTGGTGCCCAACTAATCAATAAAGGCGGAACATTAATTCTAGCCTCTTGTAGCAGCAGAGTAACAAGCGATGACTTTTTCTATGTTATCGATAATGAACTAAGCAGAAGCGGAAAAGCTTATAAATTACTTAAGAAAACATTCCATGACGTAGATCACCCTATTGGATTTACAGAAGGTGCTTACTTGAAATGTGCTTATTATCAGATGTCGTAGTGTAGAGTTATAACCACTTTTTTAATTTTTCTATAATTAACCAATATTCTGCAAGGTAAACTCAACCTAATAGACAGGATTCTGTTATTCTTCTGTGAGTAAAACAGCCCTCAATATTGTATGGCTTAAACGTGATATCCGTATACAAGATCACAGGCCATTCTATGAGGCTAATCAATCGGACTTACCTTATCTGGTTGTACACTTATATGAGCCAGAACTGTTTTCTCAATCCGTAGTTTCGCCTAGGCATTTGCAATTTAGACATGCTTCTGTGCAGGTTATGAATTCAAATTTAACGCCTTACAACCTAAGCGTAACAGAAGCACATTGTAATGCTGAAGAATTCTTCACTCATCTGTCTGACACATTCGATATACAACGCATTTTTAGTCATCAAGAAAGTGGCACCCAGATAACTTGGGAAAGAGATAAAGCCGTAAAGCGTATATGTAAGACTAAAAACATTAAGTGGACAGAATACCAAAGAGATGGCATCATAAGAGGCATAACAAATAGAAAGGGCTGGGATAGAAGTTGGTATGCCACCATGTCGTTACCACTGATAAAAACAGATTTTAAAAGTCAAGAAGATATTCAGTTTGAAAACCCATTTTCGCTTCCAGCAGAATTTAAAGAAAAGCTTAGTTATTATCCCAAGGTGTTCCAACCCGCTGGAGAAATAAATGCATGGAAGTATCTCTATTCCTTTTGTGAAAACAGAGGGAAAAATTATATGCGTCATATTTCTAAACCCTTAGCAAGTCGAAGAGGTTGTTCTAGAATATCACCGTTTTTAGCATGGGGGAATATAAGTATCAGACAGGCGGCTAAGTTTGTCAAGGGGCATCCGAACTACGCCGGTAACAAAAGAGCATTCAATGCGATGATCACCCGATTGAAATGGCACTGTCACTTCATCCAAAAATTTGAAGTGGAGTGCAGTTATGCCAGCCAATGTATCAATCCAGGTTATGAGTTGCTCCATCGAGAGAATAACCCAGATTATATTAAGGCATGGGAACAAGGGCTGACGGGCTATCCATTAATAGATGCTTGCATGCGCTGTGTCACTAAAACGGGTTGGTTGAACTTCAGAATGCGGGCTATGTTGCTTTCGTTTTTATGTCATCACCTAGATGTGGATTGGCGGAAAGGCAGTTACCATCTGGCTAATCAATTTCTAGATTATGAGCCTGGTATCCATTACCCACAATTGCAGATGCAAGCAGGCACAACGGGTATCAACACGGTACGTATATATAACCCCGTCAAACAAAGTCAGGATCACGATCCAGATGGAACATTTATAAAAAAATGGGTTCCTGAACTGCGTCCCATGCCTGCCGCTCATATCCATGAGCCATGGAAAATGAGTATAATGGAGCAACAATTGTGTGGTGTAAATTTAGGTACAGAATATCCACATCCTATCATAGAATACGTTGAAGCTGGAAGGATAGCGAGAGACAAAATATGGGGGCACAGAAAAGCACCGGAAGTGAGAATGGAAAGACAAAAAATTCTTGTCAGACATACAAGAAATAATAAGTACCGCAAGAAATAATTTTAGTTAGACCCGTCCAGAATAAGTGAGTATGAATAATAAAAAACCAGCTATCAATCTAATATTTCCGCATCAATTACATAAGGACAATGAACTGCTTAATCTGTCGGAAGAATCAATTATAATTGAAGAATACTTATTCTTTAACCAATATAATTTCCATAAACAGAAGTTGGCTTTTCATAGAGCTACCATGCAATACTATAAGGACCTCATACCTACTCAACAATCCAAAGTCACTTACATAGAAGCCCATGATAAATTATCTGACATAAGGCTACTTATTCCAGAATTGGCAAGTCAAGGTATAAAACAAATAAATTGTTACGCCGTAACGGATACTTGGCTAGCGCAAAGAATGACTAAAAGTTGTACTAACAATAACATACTGATAAACTGGCTTCCTACACCGTTATTCATAAATACTGAAGAGGAGTTAAAAGGCTTTTTCAAACCCACAAAGAAAAAATTCTACCAGACGTCATTCTATAAAGCAGAACGAACTAAGAGAAACATCCTGATAGATTCTGATAACAAACCTACTGGCGGAAAGTGGACTTACGATACTGAAAATCGTAAAAAATACCCAAAGAAGAAACTGCCTCCCATGGTAAATTTTCCAGAAACTAATAAGTATCACAAAGAGGCTCAGCGTTATGTTTCAGAACATTTTGGAAATAACATTGGCGAGTTAGACAACCAAACTTACTATCCTACAACACATAAGGAAAGCGCTGCGTGGTTGCAACAATTCCTAGAATATAGATTTCATGAGTTTGGACCATATGAAGATGCCATTGTATCGGATCAAATTATTCTTAACCACAGCGTACTTACACCTATGTTAAACGTGGGTTTGTTATGTCCTAAAGAAGTATTGGAAACTGCCTTGTCATATGCTTATAAAAACGACATTCCTATCAATTCCTTAGAAGGATTTGTAAGACAGATAATGGGGTGGCGAGAATTTATAAGAGGCGTATATATCACAAAGGGAACACAAGAAAGAACGACTAATTTCTGGAAGTTCACAAGGAAGATACCTGCATCTTTCTATGATGGAACCACAGGCATAGAACCTATAGATGACACCATACAAAAAATTCTAAAAACTGGGTATTGTCATCACATAGAGAGACTCATGATCCTAGGTAATTTTATGGTACTCTGTGAATTTGATCCAAATGAAGTCTACCGCTGGTTTATGGAATTGTTTATAGATGCCTACGACTGGGTAATGGTACCCAATGTATATGGCATGAGTCAATATGCAGACGGGGGACTTCTCTCAACTAAACCATACATAAGTGGCAGTAATTACATTATGAAAATGAGTAACTACAAAAAAGGGAATTGGCAAGAAACATGGGATGGACTATTCTGGCGATTCATGAATACCCATAGGGATTTCTTCAAAAAGAATCCGAGATTAGGTATGCTAGTAGGGACTTTTGATAAGATGCCTGATGAGAAAAAAGAACGTCATATAGAACTAGCTGAGACTTATCTCAGCTCATCAGATTGATAAGCAACTTCTTACTGATAATCAATAAAGGTGACAAAATGTGAGATTACATTTTGTCACCTTTAAAGTGTTTATTTACTCACATACGCCTGATCATGAACCATAGATATCGCTCTTCCCGATGGTTCGTTTTGATTCTTAAAAGATTCATCCCATTCTAGAGCTACTGGACTACTGCATGCTATAGATGGTACAGAAGGTACTGTCATCGCTGCTTGATCAGATGGGAAATAGGACGTAAATATCGTCCTATAATAATATTCCTCTTTAGTAGCTGGCGGATTAATAGGATACTTAAAAGCTGCATTTTGCATCTGCTCGTCTGTAACTTCAGCATTTACCATTTCCTTCAATGAATCTATCCAGTTGTATCCTACACCGTCTGAGAATTGTTCCTTTTGTCTCCAAGCAATTTCGTGAGGAAGATAATCTTCAAATGTTTCTCTGAGTATATGTTTTTCCATTTTGCCATTGCCACACATTTTATCTGTAGGATTGAGACGCATGGCAACATCCATAAATTCTTTATCCAAAAATGGAACCCTTCCTTCTACTCCCCAAGCCGCTAATGATTTATTGGCACGTAGACAATCATAGAGATATAGCTTAGATAATTTTCTGACAGTTTCATCATGAAATGCTTTGGCATCTGGTGCTTTATGGAAATAAAGATAACCACCAAAAATCTCATCAGCCCCTTCACCAGAAAGAACCATTTTTATACCCATTGACTTGATCACTCTAGACAACAAGTACATAGGCGTCGAAGCTCTAATAGTTGTAATATCATAAGTTTCCAAATGAAATACGACATCCTTAATCGCATCCAATCCCTCCTGAACCGTAAACCCAACTTCATGATGTATCGTCCCTATCTTATCCGCTACTTTTCTAGATGCCGCAAGATCAGGCGAACCATTGAGTCCAATTGCAAATGAGTGCAACTGTGGATACCAAGCGTCATTTTTACTTCCCGACTCTACCCTTTTAGAAGCATAAGCTTTGGCGATAGCCGCAACTATGGAGGAATCTAAACCGCCACTTAATAATACCCCGTATGGAACATCTGACATCAATTGTCTACGGACAGCATTCTCTAGGGCAGACTTTAATTCTTCCTTGGAAGATACATTGTCTTTTACGTTATCGTAGTCGTCCCATTCTCGCTTATACCATTGATGCAAGTCTGAACTGGCACTTGTCTTATAATGTCCTGGCAAGAAAACCTCTATTTTATTACAGACACCTTCAAGTGCTTTTAGCTCAGAAGCTACCATGTAGTTTCCGTGTTCATCCCAACCATGATAGAGTGGAATAATACCCATATGATCTCGAGCAACCAAGTAAGTATCTTTCTTAACATCATACAATACAAATCCAAATATACCATTGAGCTTTTCTATAAAGTCTGCACCGTATTTCTCATACAAGGCTATGATGACTTCACAATCAGATTTGGTTTGAAATTCGTAATTACCTTCAAATTCTTTTCTGAGTTCGTCGTGGTTATATATTTCTCCATTGGCAGCTAATACAATTGATTTGTCTGCATTATACAAGGGTTGACCACCTGAGACAGGATCTACAATCGCTAATCGCTCATGCGCAAGAATAGCATTTCCGCCTTGATAAATACCTGACCAATCAGGTCCTCTGTGACGTAATTTCTTAGACATACTTAAGGCCGTTTCCCTTAATGCCTCAGATTGTGCACTTATTTCTAATATTCCAACTATTCCACACATAAACTTCAGTTATTTAATTAATACTAATTCAAAAGTATATATATTTAAGTATTGAAACAACTTTAATTAATAAATTAACGAATGGACGCTATAGACATTAAGATTATTAACGCATTGGTCGCCAATAGTAGAACTACTACTACAGGTATTGCTAATAGTTTGAAGATTTCCAATGTCGCTACCCAACAACGAATAAAAAAACTAGAACTAGCTGGTGTTATTAAGAAGTATACTACAGTTGTCGATTTACCTCTATTGGGTTTTAAGACGATCGCCTATCTGGGAATATTTCTTGAAAAGGCTAAGAATTATAATGAAGTAATTTCAGAACTCGAGAAAGTTCCGAATGTTTTAGAGGCCCATTTTACGACAGGAACTTATTCTATTTTTGCCAAAATATACGCTAAGGACAATATTCACCTTATGGAAATATTGAGCAATCATATTCAGAATATTGATGGTATCGCTCGTACTGAAACTTTCATTTCATTGCATGAGGGAATCAATAAGAATGTTGTTGTGGAATAGGAGTGGTGGTAATGGCCTTCCGAAAATTTTACGCAAAAAAATGAAAGTGCTGATTGTTCTACTATCACATTTTCAACCCCTGGCTCTTATTCAATTTATAACCTAACCAGAAGTAAAACATCAGAACGATTAAAAATAAAACAGCCAATCCATTCTTATAAAAATATTGTTGTGCAAGTAATAAGAATATTAAAACGGTAGTGATAATAAATGAAACCCAAATGATTTTAGACTTGGACCAACCCGCTCTAGTCAATAAGACAGAATAGTGATCTGGCGATCCTCTGAATATGGATAAACCTTGCTTCGTTCTGCGATACAATAAGAAGAAAAACTCAAAAAGGATCACAGAAAAAACAATCCCCATTGTCATGGCACTTTCAAGTAATCCATATTGGTCATAATATTGAACAGCATACACATATGACAAAAAACCAAGCAAGTGACTACCCGCATCTCCCAGATATACTCGGGCATCTGGTCGATTATAAATAAAGAAACCCAGCAGAATAGCGACCATACAGACATGAGATAAATCTTGACTGAAAGTCAATGCAAAGAATACACTTATCGGAACAAACACCAATGTCAATAAACCATCACAGACATCTAAAAAATTAAAAGCATTGAGCATAAACAACAATACAAAACCTGATATCAATCCATCTATAATTCTAACACCAAATAGGTCCATAGAAAACCCCAGTCCCACAACGATAACAGTTGCTATAAGCTGAAACAAGAATTTCAACTTATTATCAAACTGCTTTAAATCGTCTAACAACCCTAATAAAGTAAACAACCCAGTTCCTAAAAACACGTAAGCCATACTAGAATAATCACCCTTTAAGTTTTGACTCACATAACTCATCATCAATAAGAAAGACAGAAATATGCCTGCCCCTCCGAGATAAGCCACTGGCTTCTTATGGACTTTTATTATAGGATTAGGATGGCTCAATATGTTCCTATTCCATGCTATCATGATCATGATCTTAGTCATCACAATGCTGAGGAAAAAACTTATAAGGAATAATGTTATGATTACAATCATGTGGATGATATGATTTTCTAATGAGTGACTAAGATTGAATTTAATGTAGAAAATAACC
>JALZVB010000143.1 GCA_023300835.1 Saprospiraceae bacterium
ATTCTTTATGAATGGCTTCTATGATATCAGGACGTGTAATAGATAACAAATCATTGTTTCCTTTGACATCCTTATGGAAATTCTTGAATCGCTCGCCTCTGAAATCCGCTTCAGTTAACCTGTAACGTTGTATCATGGTACCCATGGCACCATCCATCACAAGTATTCTATTTTTTACTGTTTGTTCTAAATTTTTGTTCATGTGTACGGGGAGATTGTAGACCAATTAACAAATATGAATATGTAGTTTCTATAGCTATATTCTAAGATTAAAAGAGTCTAAGTGTCAGATTTAGTAGTCGTTCAGAGTTCTGCCTATATTATATCGTAAAGAACCGCCAATATAGTTAGTATTAATGTTTTCAATAATATTTGAGTCACTTCTAGATAACCAAGAGAGGTCAATAAATAGATTATGATACAATTCATATCCGATATTAACATCTATAAGTTTAATAGTGCTTTTTACACCGACGTGCTGCGATACACCATAGTTAGAAAATCGCGTTCCATTAGGGATCAATACATCAGATCCATAATTGATATTGTTGAGAATGTCATTACGTCCTACAATTGTATAAAGGTATCTGGCGTCAATAACAATCTTTCGTGTAGGTTGGTATCTTAACTTGAAAATAACTTCTGAGAAGTTGGCACCGAGAGGATGAGCAAGCGGTTGAGAAAAATGAGAGTAGTTGGCTACAGAGACTTCTGGAAAACGACTGCTTGTATTCCAATGAGAGTAAGTAAATGGTCTCACACGGTTATACTCCAATTGAAAATCAAGAAATGAAATACCAGCTACATCAATATATTTTATACCCGTCTGGATACCATATTTGTTGGCCCACCAGCCAGAATCACTGAAAAGTTCATCAACCTTGAGTTCATCTAAGACAACTTGACCGTACAATGATAATTTCTTAAAGAGGTTCCATTTGCCGTTAAGGCCTATAAGCACATTATCAGGGCTATCAAGAGAATGCTCTACAGTCCTGTAAAGAATTACAGGATTGAGGTATTGAAATTCGAAATGATTCTCTCTAGCATATACAACGGCTTCGAATAAACCGATTTCCATATTATGTCGGGGTTTGTAACTGAGATAATGTGCTGTAATGTACTTTTTGGGAAGGAGAATATTGTTGAGTTCAGTATTGGAACTTACAGCGGCCAGTTCCGCTAGAATGGTTTGATAATGAAACTTCCATATTTTAATATCAAACTTGAGATAGAAATAATTGTTGCCGCTATTACCTAATAGTAAGGACCGCATACCATGGCCAATAAAGTGTTTTTTATGTCCTAACTCTACAATTGTATGTTTAGATGTTTTGAAACCAATAAAAGCTTCTCCTAGTGCATAATCAAATCCCTCAAGATTAGAAATACGACTATTATAGGATTTATAGAATCCATTTCCAGGAATAGCGCTAGTATGCGCAATAGATGCATTAAGATAATTGAAAAAATTGGATTGATTCTCTTGTAAGGAAGAATAGAAATATAGTTTCTCATCCAATTCACCATAAAGTTCTAGGCCACGTTTATTAAGAAAGATGGTTTCGCCACTATTTGTTTCTCTACCCAGTTGGAAATGAATAATAGGACTAACCCTTAAGGAGAAATCTGGTATGTCTAGCGAAAATAAAGCTGCAGGTATTTTATATAGCTTTCGCGAAAGCTGAGAATCTTCTTGAGAAGGGAAAAATTGTTTCTGTAGATAATCCTGACCATAATCTGTTGCTGTCCCCACAGAATCAACTGGCAATTCTTTTAATTGACGGCCCGCATAATCTTTGTTTCCAGTATGTAAATAAGGCAACTTGTTTTCAATATCAAGCCGATCGATATAATGATATACCCGCTCATTCCCTTGGTATGGTGAGGCCTGAGCTATGGCCTTATTTACAAAACCAGTTATAAGACTGATAATAAAGGACAGACATAAGATAATTGATAATCTCATATTAGGTTTTAAATTCTATAAGGAATTCCTTGATTTTCTTTTCAAATACATCCGCATCTTCATCTAAGAAAGAAACTTGGGCAGGAAGTACAAAAACAGGGATATTATGTTCTAGTAAATATTCCTTGTGTAAACCCAGTCGCATTGCATCTTTTTCAGTCGTCAAGAAATATGTGCTATCTGTATCTGCATTCTCGTATATTTTCTTGAATTGTTCCAACTCCATATCTGTGAAGTAATGATGATCTTCAAACTTGACCGTGTTCTCAATATTGACTTGATCACTGAGATAACTCAATAGATAATCAACATTAGCGATAGCAGAAATCAGAATAACATTATGATCCTCACCTAAAGTAAGTCTAACTGTATCGTCAAATATGTAATACGGTGTCTCATAATCATATCTGGAAAATAGGACTGTCTGATGTGGAAACGGATTGATATCTGCGATATGTTGTTTTCGTTCTTTTGGGCTGATTTCGCCAGGGCATTTGGTGACGATAATGATATCTGCCCGTTCGTATGCTTCTCTGGGTTCCCTGAGTCGACCAGCAGGCATCAAATAATCTTCATAGAATGGCCGATTGTAAGCAGACAACAGAACATTAAGTCCTGGAATAACGGACCTATGTTGAAAAGCATCGTCCAGTAATATGGATTCTATCTCAGGATGTTGCTTGAGCATCATCGGTATTCCGATATCTCTACTTTCTGATACAGCCACAGGAATATGCGGAAACTTGGTCTTGAATTGCAATGGTTCGTCTCCGCTTACAGTAGCTTTGTCATGGAAATTGACCATTCTGAATCCTTTAGACTTTCTCTTATAACCACGGCTCAAGGTGGCTACATTAATATATGGTGTCAACAATCGGATGAGATATTCTATATGCGGGGTTTTACCCGTACCACCTATGGATAAATTACCGACATTGATAACGGGAATATTGAAAGCGATAGACTTCAACAACCCTGCCTCGTAGAATATATTACGCAATGATATAATCGCACCGTAGATCAGTGCAAATGGGTACAAGAGTATAAGAGCAACTATGTTTTTTTTCATTGAAGTAAATAACATGGCTTTTTGAAAAGATGTTTTGACAGACCAAAACACCTTGTGTAATAGTAATCCATTAACAGAAGTAGTATCTCATAAATACAACAACGGCTTTTTTCTATGCTAGTATACAATCCTTTTGTCATATTAAATACCTTTTAATATATTTGAGGTTGAAAATAAAGAGATTATGCAAAGCCAGT
>JALZVB010000144.1 GCA_023300835.1 Saprospiraceae bacterium
AATGTGAATACAGATCTTGTAGGAGACTTCGGTATATCAAATGCGGTTACAGTTGTAAGAAACGAAGCGATAGGCGGAACACTTACAGGTGGGCCATTTCAGTTTACTGCTAATGACAGTATTCCAGATAATATTGCAGCAGGATCTATAACACTTGCTGGTAACAGTGGAGCAAACTCACAATGGATTGTTACAGATAACCAAGGCTACATTTTAGGTTTACCACCTATGCCATCAGCAGTTGATTTTGATGGTGCAGGTGCAGGAATATGTTTAGTATGGCACTTGAGTTACACAGGAAATATCTCAGGCCTAGAGCCAGGCATGAATGCTAACAACTTGATAGGGTGCTATTCTTTATCTAATTCCGTAGAAGTAATAAGAACAGTAGAAGGAGATTGTCAGGCTAATGGTGGGACACTATTTGGTGGACCATTTGAATTCACTGTAGGTGATGGCATTGCAGATACAATCGCTACGGGTGCAATTGTTGTGACTAATAGCCAGGCGGATACTATGCAATGGATTGTTACTGATGATCAAGGAATAATCTTGGGTTTACCTCCAGTACCTTCTGTTGTAAACTTTGATGGTGCAGGAGCAGGCGTTTGTTATATATGGAACCTGAGTTATTCAGGTGCAATAACAGGTTTAGAAATGGGTATGAATGCAAATGACATTATAGGTTGTGCACACCTTTCTAGTCCAATAGAAGTTATAAGAACAGCAGACGGAGATTGTCAAGCTAATGGTGGGACACTATTTGGCGGACCATTTGAATTCTGTGCTGGTGACGGTGTTGCTGATAACATACCTGCTGGTTCAATAGTAACGGCTAACAGCCAAGGAATGAATACACAGTGGATTGTTACTGACGATCAAGGAATGATTCTAGGTTTACCACCTATGCCATCAGTAGTTGATTTTGATGGTGCAGGTGTTGGAACATGTCTTGTATGGCACTTAGCATATGATGGTAACATCACAGGCTTAGCAATGGGTATGAATGCAAATAACTTACAAGGTTGTTTCAGTTTATCTAATGCGATAACTGTTGATAGAATATCATGTGGTACAACAGAAACATCTGATATTGTTATCAATGAACTTGACGAACAAGGTAGAGTAGAAATTAAAAACATCGGAAACAATAGCGTAGATATCTCATCATACTGGTTATGTAATTTCCCGAGTTATGATAGAGTAGGAACACTTACTATAAATTGTGGTGGAGATTATATCTTAGATCCAGGAGAGTTAGTGACAGTAGAGGTTAACTTTTCTATCAGTGGTAATGATGGAGAAATGGGCCTATATACGACTAACAGTTTCTCTAGTGCAGCAGCACTTATTGATTATGTAGAATGGGGTAACAGTGGTCATCAGAGATCAGGCGTAGCTGTACAAGCTGGAATATGGACAAGCAACGATGCGGCGACTAGTTTTTCTAATACCCAGAGTCTTGCTTATGATGGTTCTGGCGACGCTTCTACAGATTGGACTTTATCTACATTTAGTCCATGTGTCGATAATATCCAAGGGCCTACAACAACAAACGAAAGACTTAACGCAATAGCTTATCCAAATCCAGCTGTTGAAAGTGTCTCAGTTAAAGTAGTAGGTGGGTTGACAATAGCGGAACCTATAACTGTATATGTTTATGATCAATTAGGAATTATGGTTATGGAAAGATCTTACCAAGGTCAGGCAGATTATAACCTTGATATTAATACGCTTTCACCTGGTAACTATACCGTTAAAATATTACATGCAAGACAAAGTAGTATTTTGAGATTTATAAAAATTTAACTTTTTGGATTAATACCCTTTAATGGAAAGGCTAGCTCCTGTTGAGCTAGCCTTTTCTTTTTGTTATAATCTTAAAGAAACCTCATTAGCTGTTTGTATGTACGGTATCTTATTCAGTTTAATACCATTTACGTTTCAGAATGTCACTTATGTTTCAATTAAATTAGCCTAGCTCTACGTTGAAAATACTAGTCATAGCTGGCTAAGCCTGTGTTTTTTGCCTTAATCTAAACAGATTCTCTTTAAAATCTATACGGCACCTTAAAGGTAAACTGGTATTAGACCTAGGTTGTTATTTTATTACTTCTCCGGAACAACTTTCAATATCCTGCCTGGTTTTTCAACACCGATATATAGATATCCATCGGCCCCCATTTCTATCGACCGGACTCTTCCTATGTTTTTCAATATGCGTTCCTCGGATATGACTTGATCTCCATCCATTTTTATACGGCTTACATAATTGAATCTCAATGACCCCGTCAATATATTATCCCTCCACTTGGGATAGGTTTTTCCTTTTACAATCGCCATACCAGAAGGCGCAATAGAAGGGAGCCAGTAGTTGATTGGACTTTGTGTGCCTTTTTTCTCTGTTATATCTGTAAAGGTTGTTCCATTGTAATTTATTCCGTAAGAGACCACTGGCCAACCATAATTGGTTCCAGGCAATTCTATATTCAATTCGTCACCACCCCTAGGACCATGCTCATGTGTTACGATTCTATCATTGGTTTCATCATACACCATACCTTGTTGATTACGGTGACCATAAGTCCATATCGATTTTATAGCTGAGGTATTATCGTAAAAAGGATTGTCTTCTGGTATCGTTCCATCACTGTTTATTCTATGCACCTTTCCGCAAGAGTTGTTAACAAACTGCGGATTGTCATCTCGTTTTCCTCTATCGCCTACGGTAATAAACAAGAAGCCGCTTTTGTCAAAAACCAACCGAGACCCAAAATGATAAATCGTCTCCAAGTATGGAAGGGCAACAAATATTTCTTCTACATCCATTAATTGATCACCATCCAATCGCCCTTTAGAAACAGCTGTTGTTAACTGGCTTTTATTTGCAGGGTTCTCTTTCGTATAAGATATATACAACAACTTATTATTAGCGAATTCTGGGTCTAAAGCAATATCCATAAGTCCTCCCTGCAAGCCACTTTTGATAACGGGCAAGTTATTAACCGTTACACTGCTTTTGCCTGGCGACTTGAACTTAAGAACACCTTTCTTGTCTGTATAGTATATCGTCCCGTCTGCCAGCACTTTTATTCCCCACGGAATATCAACATCTGTAACAATCGTTTCTACCCGTACCTTCATTTCCTCTGTTACAAAAGCAGTCGGCTGGACATCTTTATCCGCCGTATAGCTTTCTCTGTTTTCTATGCCTTCTAGAATATAATCTGAAAGAATATCAAGCTGCACAGCTGTAAACGTCGTATCATAACTCGGCATTCCACTATTAAGAATACCATCTCTAATAGACATTATTATATCTTCCTTTGAATTGCCGTGTTTCCATTTTCTATCTACAAATGCATTGACATGTGTACCGTGACAACTTGTACAGAACTCCTCAAATAGTGCCTGAGCAGGATCAGACTTCTCTGGAATACCCACAATAGTAGAAACAGCTGCTATCTCCGTTTCCGTTTTATAGCTCTGGCCTTCTATGGCTTTGTCTATGCGGTTATTGCAGTTTTCAAATAATAATATAAGTGTCACAGCGGTAAAAGAGAAGATTATATATCTGATCATATTGGGTTTGTTAACTCTAATATAATCTCAATGTTGTATTCTGGTCTTTGATTCTGTTGTTTTGGAGATAAGGAGATGCGGAAGTCTGTCTAACACTTGGGTTTCTAACCGGGTACGCATACGGGTTTGCCTTGCTTATATTCACCTTGAGTATCTTTAAAGTCTAGTTTTAATTGCAACTACTCATCATCGACCTTAGCCTTTAGCATATTGTAAGGCGTGAAACACAATATCGCTTACATAAGAGTGCTTGCTAATACGACTGCTAACGACCTTCCTGCTAGTAGATAAAAATTGTTGCAGGAACAAACGTCAGAAATATAGATCCCAGTAGATATGGGTTAGCGGCAACGCCAAACTTGTTTAGCTCTTTCCGATATCATTACACAGGCCACTATTAATGCGACTAAGTCTACGATACTTTATTTTTAAAATGTAGGTTTCCAAATTACTGGTTTTCCTGTAGCCGCTTTGACTAAAACTTCTATTGCAGCGTAAAGGAATTTTGAATTCATCGATTTAAAATATAAATATTTTTTTTAAGGAAGCTCAATGATTGCAACGACGACAATTTTTCGCAATCTGTTGTTTCTTCGTTTAATAACAAAAAAGCAAATACGATAAGTTATTGGCAACTTAATGAATACGGAGGAATAAACATCATAAGTGATGAGAAAACAGCAACATATCGTATCTGTTTTATAGATGATGAAATAATGAGTTTATTGAGAGTAAGAAACGACAGTAGGTAACATTAGATTTATGACGCCACCTCCTCCTTCGTCGAGAGACTATCGGTATCATCGGACATTATGAGCCTATATATCGGAGAATGGTTTGATTTGAAACAGATCCTAATAAGAGTAGTCCAATTGGGTTTTATGATATTAAGCTCCCAGAATTCCCTGCTATCGGCGCTTATAGT
Source organism: Saprospiraceae bacterium (assembly GCA_023300835.1). Taxonomy (GTDB): domain Bacteria; phylum Bacteroidota; class Bacteroidia; order Chitinophagales; family Saprospiraceae; genus RFSX01. Next base: position 4,508 of record JALZVB010000144.1, read on the forward strand.
CCAGTGCATTATATTAAACCACCACTTGGTATTGAAAGACCCTGTAAGAAGATGGAATATTGATTGGGGCTCTGAAAAGAATAAAGTCAATAGCAGGTAATAACATACGGGCTATAACAAATAGCCATTTTAAAGATAAGCGATAAGTTCTTCACGGGCAAAACATCAAGAATTATATGTACTTTAGATCAACCGCCATGTTACTATAGTTTGATAAATAGAGGCCCAAGCCACAATGCAATGAAGAAATTAACCCTAAACTTTATAGGTGTCAAATCGGTAAAAAGTACAACAATTGGCCCGTTAAGATTATCAACTATAGCGTTTCGAGAAAACTGGATAATTAAAATAGAGAAAATGGGACGCTTAAATAAATAACAGTACAAGAAAATAAATTTATGCCAAGAATTAATGTAATCGAACACAAAGAAGCTACAGGAAAACTAAAAGAAATATATGATGGACTTACCAAAAGTCGTGGCAAGCTTGCCGATGTTCATAAGATTCAAAGTTTGCGTCCTAAAAGCATTGTAGCACATATGACTCTATACATGGAAATAATGTATAGTCACTCGGAGCTTTCTAGAGCAGAAAGAGAACTCATAGGAACCATTGTGTCGATTGCTAACGGTTGTCGATATTGCACCAAACACCATGCTGAGGCGTTAAACTTTTATTGGAAAGATGATGTCAAAATTGAAAAACTAGTTAATGGAGATTATCTCGAAATCCTATCACCAAAGGAAATCGGATTGAGTAACTATTCTAAGCATTTAACTAAGAACCCAGAAGAACATGATAGCAAAGACTTTACACCTCAACTCCGAGACTTAGGACTAAGTGATGCTGCCATTTTAGATGCTGTTTTGGTAACAGCATATTTTAACTTTGTAAATCGTATTGTACTTTCATTAGGTGTGGAGCTGGAGGAAGACAATGGAGCTGGTTACAAATATTGATTGGAATGAATCAGGTTTCAAGATTGCTATACTGAAGTAAAGGATGAACGAACATAAGGACAACCAAATAAATTAAAGTATATGACAAGTACACAATGCGTCGTCACAGAACCTACTTCTTGTCAACTATTTCTGCCGATGATAAAGCACATTCAATTCAAGGAAAATTTGTCGCCCAATAAAAGATAGTTGAAAACAAATTTTGGTCAAGTCCAATATGTTTTGGCGTATCTTATAGAATCCACCAATTAGAATAAACATTCACAAACCTAATAAAATAAACAAAAATGAAAAATCTGATTTACTATATAGTTCTGGTCTGTCTAAGTATCAATAGTTATGGACAAAATTTTGCGGTTCCTGATAGTATTCTAAATGGCGTAGAGTCAAGACAGTTTGAATATACTTATACAGCAAAATTTGATTATAAAATTGTTTATCCAATAAGTTACGACAGCTCCAAAACATATAAAGTATTACTTGGTCTATCGGGCGGAAATGCCAGTGAGAAAATTGTAAACTATTGTTACTATACCTTATTTGATTCTAAATACTTAGAAAACTATATTAAGATTCTGCCTCTTGGTCCTTCAGGTAGACCACTGTCTGGGATTGACAGTACCGAGATAAACGCATTAATTGAAGACATCATGAAGCGCGAAAAAGTCATAAACCACGATTGGATTTTAGCCGGAACTTCAATGGGAGGATATGCTGCGTTTAATTTTGCTTATGCGAGACCAGAACTATTTGAAGGAATAATAACTTTTCCAGGCGGCATACGAGAGGAGAAAGTTTCAGAGAAATGGACGAATTATAAAATACTATTAGCTGTTGGAGAATTGGATGAACCGAATTGGACAGAGTTAAACTTAAGTACAAAAGCACAATTAGAAGGAAATGTGGAAACCGTAGAAACATTTATACTAAAAGGACAAGAGCATATAATTTCACCAGACTACGACATAGATGAGGTCTATAGTAAATACTTTGCGATAAAAAAGTAAGGAGGAAGATGGATAAGTCAGAACCGAAAGCTTCTTCCCGTATAGAGTGACGACTATCTATAATCTGTCGCCAACATCATATTGTACATGCAAGCAATCACCTACTATAAGCCAAAGACCATAAGTCGAAACCATTACAGACGTCATACAATAATGAAGTCACACCCGCGTAGACATTCTGTAGTGCCATACACAACAACCTGTAGTAGGGGACATCAAGGGAGACACAATCAATTTCTTGTCTTATAAGTACAAAAGCAAACGACATGAAAACTTTACTTACAATAATCATAGCAATAGCAACTCTAACAATAGGATCAGCTACTACAACGCCAGTTACAAATGCACCAGCAAAATTAATTGCAACAGCAGCTATAGAAATTGCAGCAGTAGGTGTAGAAGGCCATGCGTTGTTTGAGTCAGCTACTTATAATGTAGCGGAAGAGAACATAGCGTTTACAACAGTAGAGAATGTAGATATGATACAGATATTCAATGCAGAAGGAAACCTTGAGTTTCAATTACCTGTAATGTCTAATCAAGTAAGTATCTCTAAAGCATTGTTCTCTCAAGGAGAAAGTCAACTGGGTTTTATCATGTCAGGAAAAGCTGAAGTTTTCATGACAACAGTAAATATAAAATAGATAGGATGTTTAAGGGTAGATATATTTTAAGAGAGATTAGTCACCTCTTGTAAGTTTTAAAAAAAAGCAGCTCCAGTAGGAGCTGCTTTTTTTTTGTGATGTAGTATGGTTGATGCGGAAAACGTGGCTTTTGTTCAAGTGTTTAGGATGAACTGGTTATATTTGGGGAGATTGGTATATATCGACGTTGTACAGCATTAAGAAACAAAAAAACAAACCTGAATGAACAGAGCCTACTATAAAAATTCAATAATTGACTTCATAGCAGAGGACAAGAATTCTATATTAGGCCA
>JALZVB010000145.1 GCA_023300835.1 Saprospiraceae bacterium
AGGCCCTTAACATCAAAAAATTAAAAAATGCCACGTTCAGTAAATTCAGTAGCATCTCGTAAGAGAAGAAAAAAGATCTTAAAAGCAGCCAAAGGATACTTTGGAGCAAGAAGTAATGTTTATACAGTAGCTAAAAATGCTGTAGAAAAAGCTTGGTGCTATGCATACAGAGATAGAAGAAACAAGAAAAGAACTTTCCGTAGATTATGGATTACAAGAATCAATGCAGCAACTAGACAAGAAGGTCTTTCTTACTCTAAGTTCATGCACGGAATGAAATTAAACAACATTGAATTAAACAGAAAGGTACTAGCTGATTTAGCTATGAACCATCCTGACCAATTTAAGTCAATCGTAGCTAAAGTGAAGTAAATACTTCGACTAGATAAAATTAAAAAAGGGTTCAATCTTCACAGATTGAACCCTTTTTCTTTTTATATAATACCCTTATAATGTCTGTCTCACTGTGAGTGAGGACAAGAAGAATAAAAAATAAAGTTGCTCATGATTCAATGAAGTTAATTTATTCAATCACGATTCAAAAAGATGTACCACTTGCTTTTTATCTATACATCCTACTTAAGATACTTCTTCATCTTAGCCAGATCCTCTACAATCTGATTAGATACAATGTGATAGGCATGGTAAAAATTGCTCTTGGTGGACTCTACTTTAGTTTGGGCATTATTGATAGTAGATTTACGTTTCTCTAGAGCCTTTTCTCCAGCCTCTACTTCTTTTTGTAGTCTTTCTATTTGGGCTTTTCTTTCTGCGATGCCGTCATGTAATCTCTTAATCTCTTGATTGTGAGTGGTTTCCTTCTTTGAAACTTGAGATTTGAAAGCATTTAGAAACTTGGTTTCTTCTTTGCCTAATACCTTTATGTAATGTTCAGCACTACTTATAAGCTTCTCTGAACTGGCTCCCATTGTTGTTGCCATAGCTAAAGCAGACTGGAACTTGGTTCCTTCCTCCATCTGTACATTCCCAAGATTCTGTAAAGCTTGCTTGTATTCAAGGTAATCAAAACCTTCTAGATTGTTCTCTTCTAATGCCCCAAGCAGTCTATTTATGAATTTCTCATCAACTTTACCCTTTGGAGGGTTGTTTTTATCATAAACAGGCTTGGTAATAGGCGCAGTGGCGCTTTTTGTGGGCTTAGAAGGAGAGGGAGATTTAACTTTCCCTGTAGGTGTGGAAGCCTTGGCTTTAGCTGCTTTAGGCTTATTGGGATCTATCTCTTCTACTACAAAAAGGGATTTCAGTTTCTTAAACATAGCTACGTAGTTATAAAATGTAGTGTAAATATATTGATATTAGCGATTATAAAATGTAAGTATGTATATACACAGGTATAAAGAGCGGGTAAGATATGCGGATACGGATAAAATGGGATTCCTATATTATGGTCATTATGCCAAATATTATGAGATAGGCCGTGTAGAAGCATTGAGAGATCTAGGTACATCCTATCAGAAGATGGAGGATGAGCAAGGTATTATGTTACCTGTTTTAAGTCTTGAATCTAGATATCTGAAACCTGCGTTATACGATCAGGAAATCACAATAACAACGATATTAAAGGACTTACCTACCAAGTTCTTAACATTTGAACATGAATTGTACAATCCTGATGAGGAGCTGATAAATAAAGCAACCGTCAAGTTATTCTGGATAGAAATGGCATCAGGAAAAAGAGTGAATACGCCTCCTTCTGTATTAAACAAATTAATGCCTTATTTTGCCTAACAAGAACAACAAACAGCGTTGAAGATTTCTAATATACCTATTCTTAATAAAATCGTTACTTGGAGCAAAACTTATTCTTTGCCAGGGTTTTCTGGTGTTCCTATATATGATGTACTCTCGTTTGTCTATAACGAAGCCATGAAATATGACAATGATATTGTCACTCGATCTAACTCCATAGCCTATAGCTTTTTCTTATCCTTGTTTCCGACAATTATATTCTTGTTTACGTTGTTACCTCTTTTTCCATATACGGCTGACTACATTGCCATATTCAAAGATTCAACCAACGGGTTCATACCAGTACAAGCCCATGAATATTTGTTTACAATGATCGAAGGCGTGGCATCTATTAAGCGGAGTGGATTGAGTTCACTGGGTTTTCTATTTGCCGTAATATTTAGTAGCTCAGGGATGTTAACATTAATGTATGGTTTTCATAAAACCCATGAAGGAGTCTTTAAAACAAGAAATTATTTCAAAAACAGATTGGTTGCTATTTTACTGACCTTCCTTACCGGAACCTTGTTTCTAACATCTATTTTTCTGATAATCTTTGGTCAGCCTTTATTAGAAATGGTCATCACAAAACTGAGATTAAGCAGCTATACTATGCAGTTGCTTAATACTTTTAAATGGGCTACAGTTATTGCTGTGATCTATACAGGTATAACTGTAATCTACAGATATGGGTCTGCGATGAGAACAAGAATTAAATGGGTGAATACAGGCGCTATACTAGCTACTATGTTATCCATATTTTCTTCTCTGATATTTTCATTTTTCATCAACTCTTTTGGAAGATATAATCAGATATATGGTTCGATTGGGGCTCTGTTGGTTCTTATGTTATGGATACAGATTAATGTATTTGTCGTATTGGTAGGGTTTGAGTTTAATGCTAGTATTGCTGTGCATAAGGATAAATACAAACGAAAGAAAATCCCTAGTCCCGAAGTGAGATAAAGCAACCAATTGACTCTGTCGAATGTGGCTCAACTTCTTCTCCTGCTGCCAAAGAACTTAACACATCAGCTAATTCATGTTTAGTAACAACGCGTCTTCTTTTTCCTATTCTGGCATAAGCATTATCGATACGTCCGCTATAGATTATACATGACGTTGTCTCGTTATAGACAAAGACTTCAGGTGTTATCTTAGCACCAAACTTTTTGGCCTTAGTACCATAGAATTCTCTCTTTAGCGGGAAGGATATCTTGTGATTATCTTGGAATTTTTCTATACCATCTTCAGTAGAATATCGAGATGGAAACAAACCTATTAGCGATACATAATCTGAATTATAAATGCTATCTAGTTGGTTGAGGAGCGGCGCATAATATTGACATATCCTACAATCTTCACCAAGAAAGAAATAGACTGTTATACTATCTTTAGCTGTTTCAGTTTGTGCATCCAATTTATTAAGAAATGTAAATGCTATGAAGCAAAAACATACGCAGACTATATTCTTTAATTTGTTAGACATAGATTTCTCTTTCAATTAATTACAATGTTCCAAGATAGAACTCAATTACGAGTAACAATATTCCAAAAACTAATCTTACGACGTGTCTCAAACCCCATTTTTAAATACAAATTAACAGCGTTAACATTAGTCTCTGCTACATGCAAGTACGGTGTTTTTCCTTCTAGTAATATCATTCTCTTAGTATGTACTACCAATTGAGAAGCATAGCCTTTTCTCGTATGATCAGGGTGCACAACTACCCCACTGACTTCTGTGTAATTATTCATCTGCATTCTTTCACCTGTAACTGCGATAAGCTGTTGATTTCTGAAGATGCCATAGTATCTCCCCAAACGTGCGGTTTTTATCTTAAAATAACCAGGTTGCACTAAGTTTATCAGATCTGTAAGTGCTTGATAATGATCAGGTGTTAATTGAATGATCTCTTCATCAGTTGCATAATAAACCTCTTTACTTAAGATCATTTGGTTGCAAATGAGATTCTTTTTGATAATCAACGAAGGATCAATATCTGGTTTGTTACCAACTATGAAGAAGTTACTGCAATGTGCTGCATATTGTTTAGAAATTGGTGATACGTTAGCATCTATTGTATATCCGCCAAATGGACAGTATTCTGGGCCGTAAAACTTTACACCATTATAGTGTAGTCCATAAGTGGTATGGGTTTCGGCTAATGAGTGGTATACGGGATTATCTAGGTTATGGTTGATAATAAATTGAGTTTTAGTTATTTAAATTAGACTGTATATTTAGTAAAATTATCTTATTCAGTTCTAGCATTCGCCTCGCCGGCTGGGCTCTCACATCCTAAACTGATGTTTAGGTTCTCTCACTTCAAAGCAAGTTTTACTTGCTTTGATTCACCAAAGGTGAACCATTCTTTCATTTCATCGAAAAAGAAACGAAACAAAGAATTCAAGGCTGTACCCAATTCTTAACGCTAATCCAAATGTTGAAAACTAAACATCTGCAAACTCCTTCCAAGAGGTCGTCAAACAAGCATCTGTTTTTAACGCTTTCAAAAGTTGGATTAGCTAAATTGGCTAAGGCCGGTTAAAAGCGGTTCTTACTTTTTAACAGTGTTAATTATTAGGCTCAGATTATTTCATAGGAATCTCTGGTTTTCAGAAATTACGACTCTATTTAAAACTCACAAGTAAATTGATTTCTACATCTTATTTTTTATCAAATCTTTTCAGTTCTAGTATTCGCCTCGCCGGCTGGGCTTTCATTTCTTTCTTGAAAAAGAAACGAAACAAAGAATTCAAGGCTGTACCCAATTCTTA
>JALZVB010000146.1 GCA_023300835.1 Saprospiraceae bacterium
AGGTATATTTTGTTTTTTTTGTAATGGCAATATAAGGTCCAATAATATTGGCAACGCCCCACAAAGCAAAATAAAGCGCAATCCATAAAATATAAGATCCGGCACCAAAATATTTTCCAGGTAAAAAATTCAAGTATAGCAAAATATTACCACCGATACCTATACCGATAGCTAAGATTATCAACGTTATAGCATAAATATAGGTAAACTTCACTAGCTTAACTTTCTTAACTTTGCTCTGATCTTTTTCGCTCAAATGTTGATAAATCCAAGGCGTGAAAACTTGTTCAAATGAATGAATAATTGACCTTAATACAAGTCCAAATGAAAAACCAATCGAATAAATTCCAAGCGCATATTCACTTACCATCTCTTTGATAAGTTGTTCTAGTGAAGTCAACTTGTCATATTGCTGATTGTTGACACCATATATCAACCCTTTTTGATATAATATATAGTCTACAGAGCTAGCTCCTCTGTCAATAGCCAGATCATAATATTCAATAGCTGTCTCATAGTTATTATCTATAAGTTCTAGATCAGCTAACCTTACGACAGCATCAAGAAATAATTCTTTTTCATCAACATTAGGTTGGAATGAATCAGCAGCATTTTCATAGTATTTCCTAGCACTTGTGTAATCTTTTTCTGCTACAGATTGGTAAGCCAGTAAGTAGTTACTTTCAAATTTATATTCAGTTTCATCAGAATCAAGATATGCTACCAATGCTTTCTTACTCGAGAGGTATTCTTTTTGGAGATCGTGTACATATCCTAACCAGAACTCTGTAGCTGGAGGCGTTTCTCCATTGGCTTCTTTACATTTCACTAAGTATCGCTTAGCCGCAACTAGATCATCTTTCTCCAACTCACTTAAGGCTTGGTTGTAACAGAGGTCTTTATAACTTTTGTTGATCTCTGGTGACCTACTTTCTAGTTTTTCTATGTAATCAAGTGAAGCCTTGTAGTCTTGTGATCTTAGTAAAAGATCAGCTAATAATTGTTGTGCTTGTGGATAGTACTTGTTTTGAACAGGAATTTGACTTAGCCCATTCATCGCATTTCGCTCCTCGCCTAATTCAGCTGATAATTTGTAATAGAGGAAAGTTGACTCTGATTTTACGTCTTCAAAATAATCATACTTTGAGGCTTGTAGAAATGCGGAAGCCGCTTCTTTTTTATTGTCCGATTTTACTTGTATCGATCCGATGTGGTAATTAGCCATTTGCCCAAGCTCAGAATTTTCTAAACTTATTTCCTTTAGATATGGCAGTGCCTTTTGTTCGTCATTGTTATTGATATGAAGCTTACCTAGTTGATAGAACTCATTAGCGGTAAGCTTCTCAGTTGATTGCGCATATTGTTCTAAATACTCTAATGCCTTTGAATTGTTACCTTCCTTCAAATAAGAAAGGCCAATCATTTTTTGAATATGATTTTTGTTCTTTACTTTTGATTTGCTGAGTTGTTCAGTTCCATAATTAACGACTTTTATGTAGTTCTCATCTTTGAAATATATCTGTGTAAGATAGAATGGTACCATCTCCCCATATCTCTTATGGTTCTGGACTTTCTGTAAAGACAAGATGGCATCTTCTTTTTCCTCTAAGAAATAATGACTTATCCCTAGGTAATATGAAATATCTGCATCATATGCACCAGAGAACTCAATGGCTTGAACTAGATATATTTTGGAATTAGAAAAATTCTTGTCAAGTAAAGCGATATAACCTCTTTTGAAGTTAATCTCTTGAGCAAGGTCATCCTTTAATCCGGAGTCATCTATTAAAGTATAATATTTCTCAGCTTCTGTGTATTCTGATTGATCAAACAATTTATTGGCAATTGCAATCAGATTAGCATTGGCTTCTCTAGAGTCACTACTTCTATTTATACTTTCCAGTAGAAGATCGATTGATCTATCTTCATCCAGTTCAAATGAGTTTATAGCGATATTGAGAATTGAATGATCAATATCTTTTTCTTGCTCTAGTTCAGACAAAGCAATGCCAAACAATCTTTCTTGATTATTTTCAATTTCATCAGGAAAGAAATATGAATTACTGATATGATGAATGCTTTCTTGGGCATTGACTAAAGTCAACAACAAAGAAAAAGCAAATGACAAGGGCCATTTGAAGATCATACGAATAGAATTAATACCAATTTAACTTTAAGATGCCGCATAAGATTTTAAAAGGAATTTGTTTAGCTCAAGGCGAAAAACGCAGGCATAGCCATAGCTATGACGAGTATTTTCAACGCAGAGATGGGCAAATTCCATTAAAATAGGTGCGGCATTCTGAAGTTAATTTGGTATAATGAAATAATATGTAATTACAATTGCTATAACGGCAATATATTAACAAAATTACATATATATAATCATTTAACTATCATATTCCAATATGGTTTTTTCTATGATATCACAACATTCGTGGAGTTGCTCTTCTGTAATAACAAGTGGTGGCGCAAATCTTATGATGTTACCATGCGTAGGTTTGGCAATAAGGCCATTGTCTTTCATAGCTACACATATGTTCCATGCCGTCTTTGAAGTTTCTAAATCATTGATAACAATAGCATTAAGAAGACCTTTTCCTCTTACTAAGTTTACCTTAGATGACTTATCAACTATAGCTTGCATTCTATTTCTGAATATAATTCCCATAGCTTCAGCTCTTTCTGCAAGTCCTTCATTTTTAACAACCTCTAATGCCGCAATAGCTACAGCACAAGCTAATGGATTACCACCAAATGTAGAACCGTGCTCTCCTGGCTTGATACACAACATGATTTCGTCATTAGCCAATACTGCTGATACAGGAAATACACCACCTGATAACGCTTTACCTAGAACTAGAATGTCAGGTTTTACTTCAGGTTTATGTTGACATGAGACCTCACAAGAACAATTACCGCAAGTAGCTAGTAATTTACCCGTTCTAGCGATTCCTGTCTGTACTTCATCTGCTATGAAAAGCGCATTATGTTTTTCACATAGTTTCTTAGCTCCAGCCAAATATCCATCATCCGGAACCATTACACCAGCTTCTCCTTGTATAGGTTCTACTATGAATCCTGCAATATTAGGATCATCTAGTGCTTTATCTAAAGCATCAAGATCATTGTAATCTATGATTTCAAAACCAGGCATATATGGACCGAATCCTGTTGTACTATCTGGATCTTGTGATGCTGATATTACAGCCAATGTTCTTCCATGAAAGTTGCCACCAGCAAATATTATTTTTGCTTTTCCTTCGGCAACACCTTTTTTAACGTATGCCCATTTACGACATAATTTCAATGCGGTTTCTACTGCCTCTACACCTGAGTTTATAGGTAAGACCTTATCATAGTTAAAATACTCAGTCATGTACTTCTCATATGGACCCAATTGATCATTATAAAAAGCTCTCGACGTCAATGTTAATGTCTTCGCTTGTTCACTTAGAGCTGAAATAATAGCAGGATGACAATGTCCTTGATTAACGGCAGAATAGGCACTTAGAAAATCAAAATACCTTTTGCCTTCTACATCCCATACATAGACACCTTCTCCTTTACATAAGACAACTGGAAGTGGGTGGTAATTGTGTGCACCGTATTTATCCTCCATTTCCATCAATTGGCTTGATGTCATGTTTGCTCCGTCGTTACTCATTTTTTAACTTTTTTAAGGTTTAAGATGGCTTGATGAATGGTATTTACCTTATCTTCTAAGCTATCAATTTCATTATTTTCAACAATAAAGTCAGCTAACTTGGTCTTTTTAGCATCTGTCCATTGTTTCTTCATTCTGGACTTTATTTGCTCATCAGTAGAACCATCTCTCTTTTTCAGCCTTTTGAGGCGCAAAGATTTATTAGCAACGACTAAGATAGTTTTATCAAAGTTAGTTTGCATACCATGTTCATATATTATTGCAGATTCTTCTATCACGTATAGACTTTTTTGTTCCTCTGCCCAGTTGTAGAAGTCTTGTTTTACAGCAGGATGCACCAGTTTATTGATTTTAGCTAGGAAACCCGATTCTGAGAATATCTTAGTTGCTACAAATGCTCTATTGAGTCGACCATTTCTATGATACGATTCTTGACCCAGTAACTGCTTGATCTCAAGCTTGAGTACTTTATTAGAATTCATTAGCTTTTTAGCTTCCTTGTCAGCAAAATAAATCGGGATACCCAACTTCTCAAATTTTGCTGCGACGTAAGATTTGCCTGATCCTATTCCTCCTGTAAGGCCTATTTTAAGCATGTGATATTTGTATTCTAGTTTTTAATTAAGTCTTAGTTGCGATATTTAAATATTAGCTAATTAAATTCTATAAATGTATATTTGAGAATCATTATAAAGATACATTCTTGACAACAATACAATCATTTCTTTATCCAATATCAGCAGCTATAATAGCAGGACTTCTAGCGAAGTTAACCAATTGCGAGAATCCAGTGATTATAGGTATCGCATCTTTTTCTTTTGCCATAGTCTCTAAAGCTTTTGATTTATTCAGAATTGGGAAGCTTGAAAAGATGATCGATATAGAGAAAAAGCTTGTACATAGAGACTATGCTTTAAAGAAGATTAGTATGCTAAGGTCTTTAGCGAATAAAAGAAGTAAGGAATCAATAGTTAATTCTTGTAATGATTTAGAAACTATTTTAAATAAAATGTCTAAATGTTGCGAGGAAGGCTGCCAAGAATGTGTTGCATTTAAAACTTGGAAAGGTATTATCGGTAATCATAAAACACAAATTGAAACTACATTTGATAACTCAGTTTTAATAGAAAAGTACCTTGCTTTAGTTAAAACACTGCAATTTATTAAAACTTTAATTGAAGAATTATAGTTATATTTATGTTGTAATACGTTACTACATCTGAGTAAATGGTTAATATGAACTTTCCGAAAGCATTACAAGTTTTACAAAATAGCACTAATTGGCTAAGAGTCGATGATGAAAATTGTATCCATTCATTTGAAGGAGATTTTTATTTTATTTTGTGCAGATATAAAAAAGGTAATGAATTATTGATGCGTCTAAGGGTAGATAATACTTTGTTGGGAAATCTAGAAATCATAAAGTGTGATTATATGGAAAATTCAATAGAGTTTAGAAAACTAAATCCTATTTATGAAAACGCTAAGAAAAAGGC
>JALZVB010000147.1 GCA_023300835.1 Saprospiraceae bacterium
AACATTGCTTTTATCAACTGTAGGCCATCATACTTTTTTTGTCTAAACGAAAACCACAGGATAATAAGAAAGGCTATCACAGCTAGTACTGGCCCCAGAATATGTATCTGATTGTAACCCGTAACCAGCATTCCTAAATATCTTATGACATAATATACGCTGGCATTAAATTCAAATTTTTGGAAATATAAGTCGATGCTAGAAAGAAAATTACCCAAGTCTAATGTATAGAAAAATGGGATAAACAAAATAAAAGTTGTTACTCCTAAACCTAACAGATAATTTATTATTCGACTCGAAAACAACTTACTCATTAAGGTGTCTTTCCGATCTATAGAGTTATATAAGTAAATCAAAATAGCTGGAACAAACATTACCGGAAGTAATTTAGTCCCAACAGATAAGGCCATTAAGATACCCGAAAACAAGTACCTGTGCTTCAACAATGCATATAGACTTACCATTAGAAAAGCGACCATTATTCCTTCAAAATGTAGGTTGCCACAGAGCTCTACTATAATAAGGGGATTAAGTAAATAGAGCAAAATCCTCTCCTTACGTAAATTAAAGATTTGCAATAGCTTAATGCCTGCATATATAGCCATTAACTCTGCAAGAATAATGTGTAGTTTAATTATTATGGATGATGTTGCAACAGACCAGTTCTCAGAGATTGTAGCGATATAGAATACCAATTGACTCAATGGAGGATATATCGTAAAATACTCCTGAGAGTTGAGGTTAGGATATAGCACCTGCATATACGCATCTATACTATCTGCGTTAGCTATCAATTCACTAGGAAGATAAGATAATGGATGAATACTATTATGAATCAAATGTCCATCCCACAAGAACCTGTAGATATCATCAGATAAAGTAGGCATCGAAAAACAGAGTATAACCCTTACAATGAAACCCATCAAAATCAATAACCCAAAGTAATTACCACCTCGAGAAGCTAGGATTAATCCAATATACCCCACAAAAGCTAAAGAAAACAGCCCTAGAATTGCGTAAAAATCAGATTGTGATATATAAAAATTAAGGTATAGTATGGGCACCATCAACAAGGCACAGAACAACCCTATTTTGGCATTCTTAAGATTGATATCTCATATGTTTAACTGAATAGAAAAATATAGATCCATAACCTAAGAATAGAAGAATATGGAAGATCATCATTGATGTCTGCCCCTGATTAAAACCTGCTACTATTCCGAATAAAAAATATAGACTCAGTAAACCTTCTACCCACACCAAATTAGACAATTTCTTTTTCTTGTATTTTTCGGTAACAAAAGAATCTGTGACTTTCTTGATATTAAACTTAGGTGTTCTTATGAAAGCTGACTTTCTACCTAGGTACCCCTGAAGAACAGCTAATGAGTTGTGTAATGATAAGCCCATAGAAAGTGCTAAGAATACAGGAAAGACAATGGCAAACTTAATAATAGCATGGAACTTGTTTTTGTCCTTCCATGCGGTACTCACATTTGCAACATAATATGTCATCGATATAAACAATGTCGAGACAAAAAAGAGACTGAGTATTCTCATATCAAGATTCAATGGATTGATCACAAAGACCAAAGGCACTGAGAAAATTCCTATTAAGAATACTGAAAGAAAAATACTACTGGCTAGTAAATGTGTAGTCGCATGAATCTTAGATAAAGACGGCAAGTTACTTGACCATATTTTAGGCAGTAACTTCATTGCTGTCTCTGCCCCACCCTTCATCCATCTATGCTGTTGAGACTTAAGTCCATTCATTTCGACAGGCAGCTCGGCAGGTGATAATATATCTTCTAAGAAAACGAACTTCCAGCCTTGTAACTGTGCTCTATAACTCAGATCTAGATCTTCAGTTAATGTATCTGCTTCCCAGCCACCTGAATCATCTATAGTCGCTCTTCTCCATACGCCAGCTGTCCCATTGAACTGTAAAAAATAGTTTCCAGCTTCTCTTCCTTGCTGTTCTACTGTAAAGTGAACGTTGAGCTGAAACGCTTGCAATTCTGTCAATAAAGAATAATCTTGATTTATATGTCCCCATCGTGTCTGTACCACGCCTACTTCACTATTATTGAAATAAGGAATTGTATTAAGTAGAAAGTCTGGTTCAGGAAGGAAGTCGGCATCGAAAATCGCTATAAATTCTCCATTGGCATATGGCATAGCGTCTCTTAATGCGCCAGCCTTATAACCTGTTCTTATTTCCCTTGTAATCAGTTTGATATTAAAACCGAGAGCTGAGTATTGATCTACTTTATTCTGACTGAGTACTACCGTTTCGTCAGTAGAGTCATCAAGAATATGGATTTCAAATTTATCTTTTGGGTAGTCGAGTTTTACGATATTATCTATCAGTCGTTCTATAACGTAATATTCATTGAACAGAGGCAATTGTATTGTAACAAAGGGCACTTCACTTGGTAACTCAGGTATTGCTCTAGCAGGACTGTTCTTATTCTTGAAGCCCCTATAATGAAGCAGAAGGTGGAATTGGAATACACAATATATGGCGATGTAACTCAGACATAAAACGTAAACTCCCACTACAAAATAACCGAATACCATCATATGTCTTACTAAATAAGTTTAAATATCGTCCACAATATTTTGTGTCCGGCCAAAATTGTCCCTTTCAACGTACCAGAAACTTTAGATATACCTATGCGTTTTCTATAATTAACAGGAACTTCAGCTGAACGAAGTCCCATCTTAGCTGCTTTTACTTGCATCTCAACCGTCCAACCAAAATCACGATCCTGCATATCTATTCGCTTTAAAGCAAGATATGTAATTGCTCTAAATGGTCCTAGATCTGTAAACTCGTAATTATAAATCAATTTAATCAAAGAAGTTGCTAACCAATTACCAAAAATCTGCTGTGGTTGCATCGCGCCTGTTTCTGAATTCCCAAGTGCTCTACT
>JALZVB010000148.1 GCA_023300835.1 Saprospiraceae bacterium
CGATATTATCTTTCGTGAGGCAATAGATTTAATATCTGGTAAAGGGTATTTTTCAACGTATTGGGCGAAATATCTTCTTCTTCCTGAGTATAATTTATTATTGAACATCAAACTGTGATACTTAGTCATTAATAGTGAATTAGCAACACCTTGGATGAGTAGTAAATGATCTACTTGCTCATAAGTTTCAGCAAATATCCAGTAACAATTTCCATTTACAATTTTCTTGCTTTCGTCATAATAAAATCGAGGATGAGTACTTATATCTGGGAAAACAAGTTTTGGTTTTCCCCATGAATTTGGATTTTGTGGAACCCATAACTCATACCACTTTCTACCCGCATCAATAAGATATTTTCGACTACTTAATTTTTCTTTATGGCTTTCTAAATAATTTTTAGCTTCTGGGAATTGTTCTAAATCAATTGTGTATTTCTTTCCGTTTTTTGAATAGTGTGGATATAAAACTTTCAATTTTTTAGTTGTAGATAGTTCCCAAGGACGTATGTTTTCTTGAGAGATTAAATCTTTTAAAAGTTCTGCTTCGGGAACATTACTTTGAGATTCCCAATTATCTTTAATGAATACTTTATCAGCTGTACTTTTTATTCCTACTCTAACTTTAAATAAATCGCCAATAAAATTTTCAGCAGATTTATTTATTTTATTTATCCAATTATTTTCTTCACTTGAAAGCAAAGCCCAAGAAGAATCTTTTGAATTTATGAATTTAATTACTCCAGTTGTTTTTTTATACTTTTTTTGCTCGATAGCAAAAAAACCATTCTCTTTGCTTTTAATTATATCATAAATATCTGATGCAGGTTTTAAAGGCCCTTTATAGCCATTTAGTTCTTCATAAATTTTGACAAAATGTGTATTAAGATTAGATTTTGGTATTTTCTTTCTACCAATAAAGATGGCAGGTAGAACAGCAGCATCAAATAATTTAGTATCACCTAAATCAATTATTTCAAGAATCTCAAAATTCTCTTTTAAAAACTTCCTTATGCTTATGCCACTTTTGGTAGATAGATAACGATTTGAAGTAATGACCCCCAATAAACCATTTTCTTTAAGTGCATATGCCACTCCCATTAAAAAAGGATAATACAAATCAACTCTCCCTTTTAGATTGAATTTCTTTGCAATACTTTGTGCATAATCAGTACCTAATATTTGAGTCCTAACATAGGGTGGATTAGCTATAATCATGTCGATCGTGCCATTTATCGGATTACTTGAACTGTTAATGTTAAAGAGTTCTTTTTGTTTAGATTCAGGATTTATTTGCTCAAGAAAATCTTTATTTATTAATGAGGCGTTAGATGTATGAGATTTTAAGTTAATAGATGCAGCTTCTAAGAATTGCTCGTTAGAATCAAATCCCATTAGCTCAAATTTAATATCTTTATCGTCTAGTTTTTTTGAAATAGAAGATAATAGGGCAGCTTCGCCACATGCTGGATCTAATACCTTAATTAATTGATTATCAGATTTATAATAAGATAATATTCTATCTGAAATATAATCTGCTAATTTTGCAGGAGTAAAAGTTGCCCCAGTTTCTTTTATCAATTAAGTATCTGATACCATAGTTTGCGTGTAATTTTTTCAAAGATACTTATAGTCATCAATATATCAAAATTAAACTCTAATTAAATACTATGTTCATCTGTTATCCTAAAAAGCTTTAGTTGGTCTATTTATTCAAAAAGATGAAAAAATAAATCGAGCATTTATTGTTATATTGCTCCTAGAATCTACACTAGCGGTTATTCGAGCTATTTTGAATTAATTTTTGAAAAGGAAATTCCAAATAGTATCCTGTAAAATAAATCATAACCTAAGAAAAAGATAAACACCTAAGTTCACATGAAGCTAATAAGGAACAACAAAGGACTAAGTGAATTCCCAGACATACCAAATGGCTTGACCGAAATCTCCCTATTTAATAACGAGATAGTAACAGTCTCAGAGGAGTTGTGGAAAGAGCAAACGCTTCAAGTATTAAATATCTCCGCCAATAAAATCGAAGTAATTTCTAAGGAAATAGGGAACTTAATAAATCTGAGAATGATTGATTTAGGTCATAATCAAATCAAATTCATTCCTAAAGAAATAGGAAATTTAAAAGCGCTAGATTCTTACCTGTATCTGCATAATAATGAGTTGACGGAAATTCCAGAATCAATTGGGAATTTGACTAAGCTTAGATATCTTAATCTAAGTATGAATGAGCTTAATGAACTCCCGACAAGTATTGGTTCGCTAAGTAAATTAGTTGAATTAAAATTGGAAGAAAATAAACTAGAATATTTACCTACCTCTTTTGAACATCTGTCAAGCCTTCGGGAACTTCACTTACAGGACAACAAGCTGACTAAGTTACCCAAAGGACTCATTAATCATGTAGGCTTAAGATTTTTAAATCTAGAGAATAATCAAGTTGAAGAAATTCCTACAGGTATCATAGCCGTTCGAGAACTTAAACTAAGAAATAATAATATTCAATCTATTCCGAAAGAGATATCCAACTTGAAACAACTGCGCAGAATAGATTTAAGAGGTAATGATATAAAGGAATTGCCTATCGAAATTTTAGAGTTGAAAAATCTAGAAAGATTAGATTTAAGATGGAATGAAAATATATCTAAACCGGAATGGTTAGACCAATTAAATGAGGAGTGTATTGTTTATTTTTAAAAATAAATACGTCATAGAATATTATATATATTCATTAGTTTCGTCGTTACATAGCCTAGCTACGGACTTGTTTTTTCAAGAAAAATAGCGGGAAAATATTTTTTCAGATAGTTGTTTATTAAAGGGTAACAGGTCTATTAAATTATCTGAAGTAACGGGAGCAAAATCGTTCAAGAAAAAACACATTAATTATGGCAAAGAAAAACAATCCAATCAATAAGTTAGGCATTGAAAAAGGTGTTTCCGACTTAATGAAATATATTAAAGAGCAAAATTTCGGGAATGAAGAGGAAATTCAAGCCTTTCTAAATCAAACTAAAGGTAAGACGCTCGATGAAATTGTTCCTATCAAAAATGAGCCCAAAACTAATATAGAAAAAGCTCAAGAATTATTGATCGAAGCACATGATTGCCCTCCTAATAAAGGAAGAAAGTTGGCGCACGAAGCTATTAAATTAGATCCTACTAATGCCGATGCTTATGTGTATTTGGCTGAAAAGGAATCTAATTTAGAGTCTATGCTTCATTACTATTCTAAAGGAGTGAAGGCTGGTGAAAAAGTTATAGGAGAAAAGGGCTTTAAGGAATTAAAAGGTCATTTTTGGGCAGCCCATGAGACAAGGCCTTTTATGAGAGCAAAAGCAGGATTAGCTAACTGTCTATA
>JALZVB010000149.1 GCA_023300835.1 Saprospiraceae bacterium
CTATTTTAAAAATAGCAGTCCTTTTTTTATGGTATTATTTTTAAGTAATTCCTGTTTCAAGTTGTCGCATAGGCTTCAAAGTTAATTTGTTTAGATTAAGGCGAAAAACACAGGCATAGGAAGTAACTAAGTTTGGACAAATCTTTTTAGAGTTCTACTCTCTCACGTAACAGCTTAGTTCAATGCATAAAAAAAGGCCGCCCTTTTCAGGCGGCCTAGGATCTTTATATATTTATATAAGGATTTATCTTATTTCTGAACTACAACTCTCTTAGTTGTAAATCCATCTTGCGTTCTGATATTAACATTGTAAATACCACTTGGGATATTGTTAGTATTAATACTCATAGTAGAAGTAGTTACTTTACCATAATCATTAGCAAAAACAACTTTACCACTGATATCAAGAATCTCAACAGCAACTTCAGTTACTACATCAAATGCAACACTTACATTCAATACATCAAGAACTGGGTTAGGATAAATATCTATGTGAGAATCATCAACTAACACATCTTCTGTTCCAACTGTACATCCTTCTTGTGATGTTGCAGCCATTTTCATTCTAATCCAAGGCATGTTATTATCTAGAAGCGTACCGAAGTTACCACCACCGTTAGAACCATCAAAGTCAAGTCCATCGATTACAGAAAAATCATTACCCTCAGTACCTTTGAAAGTAGTTCCATAAAATCTGTTGATTTGATTTGTATCTAAAGCAAAGTTAGTTGCAGATGTGTTGTAAGCCCAACGTTGTTGCGTAGCATCAGCATTTGCAGCTCTCATAAGAATTTGACTATCTCCTCCATCGTAAGCAAATACAACAACATAAGATTTATCTCCTTCTAATTCGAGAGGAACAAGACTTCCATCACTATTCTCTATAGCTCTACCGTTTGCTGGATTGGCTGCGGCCATTTTTACAGTCATTTCTTCTGGAGTACCAGATAATAATGGGTTGATTATCTCTGGACCTGGATCACCAGTAGTAGTCGCACCTAATACACCTACTAATCTTGTATCCGCTGAAGCAATTATATAATCACCTAGTGCAATATCGTCATTTGTAGACGCTGCATCAATATTCCATTGGTATACGAATATATTTACACTTCCTGAGTTAGAAGGTAAGTCTAATACACCAAATGTAATTTCTTCCATCGTACATCCTGTAGGCTGATAGAAAGAATAAGCTATTGCAAGATCTTCTCCTGGATAAAATTGATTTGTTGGATCTGAGAAAATCAGACCAGAGAATATATCTCCAGTAGCATCTACTTCATTACAAGTTTCGTAAGTATCTTCAGTTACTTCAAATACGAAGTTCAGTCTATCATTAGAGTCATTAGTGTCACCATCTGAAACATTACTATATTCTGCTCGATAAACACCAAGTTGCTCAGGAGGCGTATAAGTATCAGTGAAAGAATTATTCTCATTTAAGAAAACAAAACCTGGTTGCGTAGCATAAGTATCGTTAATAAACGATTCTGTAGTACCATCTGGTGCAGTTATAGATGCTTGAATACGTACATCTTCAAAATCTAAGTTACCTATGTTGAAAATGTCACAATGGAATACCATTTCCGATAATTGATTAATAGGTGTTCTGAATACTGGAGCTGTTGCAAAAAACTGATCAAAAATCTGAAGATCTTTGAAAGCTTTGTTAACAAGTCTTACATCATCAATTCCATAGTAGTAGTAAGCTCCTTGATGGTTGAACTTAAACTGAACTGTGGGTTCACCATTCCAACCAGGAAGTGGTACTTCTATATCTGTAGCTCCTGATGAGATGTTAGTTGGATATAAAGTAGTGTTATAATACTCTATTGTATCCGCCCAAGTTACACCTTCGTCATAAGTAGCAATCAAAAATGAAGTTGATTGAAAGTTCCTCCAAGCATGAGCAAATCTTACAACTAATCCATCTACATTGTCAGGATCAAGAGGTATGATAGGACTTGTAAGTTCACCTACACAAGGACTCGCATTACTGTTAGGACATATTCCTGAACCTTGTTCAAGACTATTCGTATCGTAAAAATCGGTAGGGAAAGCCATAAATCCGTTACATGCTGTAGGGAATGACCAATTTCCTCCTGTAAATAATCCTGGGATAGGTAGATTAGTTTCCCAAGCCCATGAAGTATCTGCTTGATTGAAACTTTCTACTGACCAGCCGTTTAATCCGCCTAGAAAATCACCTTCTCCTGGAACTGTACCCCAAATCACATCTGTAAAATCAACAGGGTCATTTTCACAATCGAAATAAATATCAACTGATGTTGTTGTAACTCCTTTTCCAACAGTTCTGATTGTCTGACAGTTTTCAAAGTTCATTCCCATAACAGGGATTACAACATCTGCAAATGGGCCGTCTACATCAAAACCCAATGTTGTTTCTCCGTCACCTGGAACATTATTACATATAAGAGCTGCAACGGCACCAGCACCTTGTGCAGCTAATGCTTTACTTACAAAATCACAATCACCTCTGTCGATTACTGCTATAAAACCAGCAACATTAGTAATTGTACCATCACAAGCATCTGTGATAACACCTTCGCCATCATCTGCAAAAGATAAATCACCTGAAATTGGAGTTGTAATATCAACTCCCCATCCGTTAGAAACTGTAATAGGGTATTTTCCTGCAATTTCAGCAGGAGAAGTAACTTCTAGAGTATTAGCTACCTGAGCTGAAAGACCTGTTGCTAAACAGGCTATAGCTATTAGACAAGTTAATCGAGTAAAAATAATTTTCATACGCTTTAAGTTTTTAATTAATTCTGGTTTTAGTGGTAATTGATTATCCACAATTAAAATAAATAGGTTCAAGATAAGGCGCTAAAATAGTAAAAGAAATTCGGTTGTTTTGTCGTCGTAGACATAATAGGTCTTTAAAATGAAGGAAAATCACTTTTAGAGGGGCAAACTTAGCTATGGTGGGATTTAGTCGGCTTAATAATACTGACTCCTTTGCTTCTGCATACATCGGCACCGTATTTATTAGCTGTGTTGGCAATTCCAGTTGGTGACCTACTAAGCAGTGTCTCAGCTATTATTACTGCCAGTACAGTATCCCCAGCACCAGAAACATCAGCGTCTTTAATATCAAACCCCTTGGCGATGCCATATCCAGACTGACTTTTAAAAAAGATTCCCTTTTCTGCTAATGTCAGATATACGGTGTTATTTACACCGATGTTTTTAGAAATCAATAAGTCGTTAATCGATTC
>JALZVB010000150.1 GCA_023300835.1 Saprospiraceae bacterium
AGATGAGTTTGATGAAGAGATAGAGAAACTGGTCAGAGATTACCAGTATGAGTTTGAATCTTTTGAAATTGATATATATCTTCCTGATAGTCTGTTCTTAGTCAATAAAGGCGGTCAAATTGGTTTAATGGGTAATACAGGAAGATCCTTTGGTCCACACCTTCATTTTGAGATAAGAGAAACAGAAACAGAAACAGCAATTAACCCACAACTATTTGGAATAGGTCCTACAGATAATAAACCACCTAGATTAGAACAATTGAAATTGTATGAGCTAGGTAGTATGGGAGAAGTTGCCAAAACCACTACCAAATACTTCAAACCCAAAGAGAAAGGATATAAGCTGTACAATAAGCTTGTAGAAGTGTCATCTGATAAAGTAGGCCTTGGATTAAGTATGCATGATCAAATGGACGGGGCTTATAACAAAAACGGTATCTATGGCTACCAAGTTAAGGTAGACGGTACAACAGTCATAGAATGGAAAGCCAATCAATTCACATTTGCCGAAACCAAAAAGATTAATGCTTTTATAGATTTCAAATCAAAAGCCAATACAGGTCATACAACTTATCTGTTGTATAAATCACAATGCAATGACTCCTCGTTCTATTCGGGTACAGGCAATGGTATTATAGAATTGACAGATTCCCCGCGAAAGGTTGTAATTACTGTTGTAGACATTCATAATAACAGGTCTAAGGTAGAGTTTGATATTGTACAGAAAGCAGTAGATAAAAGTATTTCAAGTGAATTGTGGCCTTGTGACAGTACAATGGTCAGGAAAGAGGGAATATTTAAAGTTATACTTGATAAAGGCAAGTTATTTACACATGAAGAGATAATGACTTCATCCGACACCTCAGTTGTTATGGGCCAGAAATGTTCTACAATAACAATTGGTAAAAGAGATATTCCTGTAAATGGTAAATATCAGATCATCACCTCTATTCCAGATAAGGATATTGATAAGTGGACATTACTTTCTACAGATTATAAGGGTAGATATGTCCACTTTGGAATGGATACGGTTAATAACGCTTTGGTATCGAATGTAGACGTTCTAGGTAAGTTCTATTTGTATAAGGACGAAACAAAGCCTAGCATAAAAGCCGTAAGTATTGACCCTAAATTGAAGTCAAAATGGCGGTTCAGTATATCTGATAACTTAATTCCTGATGGGGATGTTCCAGACTTAGGTTATCGTGCTGAAATTAACGGACAATGGATCAGGATGACCTACGATAAGAAGAAAAGTCAGCTCGTATATAACGATTTTAATCGACTTCCCGCTGCTCCTTGGTACCTAAATATTGACATATGTGATGATTCTGACAATATTATTCGATTTTTTAGAATAATAAAATAATTGTTTAAGTTTTTCGGCATATAGGTTAAACAAAAGTGTTTATGTTTGGATTCTATTAACATCGAGAATTATGAATGTAGCAGTAGGTGAAAAGGTTCCAGATTTTAGCCTTTTGGACGAAAGCGAAGAAAGGATAACAAGAGATAGCCTATTGGGTACTAAGTATATTTTATTCTTCTATCCAAAAGATGATAGTCCTGGTTGTACCAAAGAAGCTTGTAGCTTAAGAGATGAATATAAATCTATAACGAAGTTGGGTTACACAATTTATGGAGTCAGTCCAGACAAATCTAAGAAACATAAGAAATTTATAGATAAGTATGAATTCCAGTTTTCATTACTGGCTGATATCGAGAAGCAAATGATTAATGACTTCGGTCTTTGGGGTACTAAGAAATTTATGGGCCGAGATATAGAAGGTGTATTCAGGACGACAATTCTAGTAGACGAAAATTCAATAGTGTCTCACATCATTAAAAAGGTCGTAACAAAAAGTCATGGACAACAGATCTTAGATCTTCTACAAGAGTCTAAATAATTACTTTTATATTCTGGGGGAGGTAACGTTCAATGCAAGGAATATCATGCATTGTTTTACTTCGTCATTAAGAGATGGTGCTTTATCGTCTATAGCCCAGTTCTGGGGATTACCAGCATAGAATGTTTGTAGTGTAAAGTATCCAAGCTCTTCATCTTCAAAGTACCAATAATTAAGGTCGTTTTTGTACTCAGTCCTCCATGTGATGGTTAAGTCATCTGTCGTTATAACCCATATAGTAGGATCATTTCTCCACTTAGCTTGAGCTGTTATAAGTCCTGTGTAACCTCTACATTCCCACACATCATCGCGATTAGGCCATTTCTTTCTTATCTGTGTATAAGTGTCATCGCTTTCTGCAATCCATTCGGACCAGTTAGCCCTGTCTGGATTCTTGAGACCCATATAAGTCTCAATCTCATAGTCAAGACTGTCTACACTATATATAGTCCATTCTTTAAACGAATCAGACCAGTTACTAGAAACTTCTAGAAATGTTGTTTGAGCATGGGTAGAAAACCTAGCTACCAGTATGTAGAAAATCAATAAAAGTCTAGAATGGTAAATCACCGAAATCTTCGACTTTTAATTGACCTGTTTGACCAGTGTTGCCAGCAGGTTCTATAGTGTCAAATGAGTCAGGTGGACCAGTTGCCTCGGTAACAGGAGTTCCTGATTGTGCACTGGCGTTGTCACCAACCTTATCTATTTTCCAAGCATTCAAATTAGTGAAGAATTTCTCGTTCCACTCCCTCCCTTTAAGATCAAATGAGACCTTGACAACATCTCCTTCTTTGTAGTTGTTGACAACGTCACATTTGTCTTGTGTGAGTTGGAATTTTATAAACTGTGGATAAATTCCATCTTGCTTGATTACAAATTCTCTTGCTTGAAATGTAGCAGATTTGCTTTCTGTATCAAATATCTTGTGTATCGTCCCTTCTGTCTCGAATGCCATTAATTATATGCTCTTATTGGTTAACTTTTGTTTGACTTATTAATGAGCTAGTTGAACTCATTAAATCAAGTGCAATATTAATATAATTAATGTTGTTTTTAGAATCAGGTTGAGAAGGATAAAAAGCATACTTAGAAGATTTTAATTCATCTGTTAAGCTAGTAAGTGCTTCTAGGTTATTGTTTAGTTGATCAATCTCATATCCATCAAGCTTGATTTCAGCCCATTTGATATTATTAGCACGTCTATTTTCTTTAAACTTTAAGTATTTAGACGGTGCAGGATCTCTAATAGGTCTGTTGAATTCCTCTTCCCATGCAGTAGCCATCGCTATCTGACCATTGAGTTCATTAATTGTAATAGTAAGGTTTGATTCTAATTTACGTAGAGACTTAAGCGTGCGATTAGCATGCACAGAAATGTCATTTGGCGCTTCTGAAGCGTTGTAGCTGTTATTGAGTTGCGTGACATAAGTATTCAGAACATTAATCTCTGAACTGATGTAGTCTATGTCTTTATTCTCCACAAACGCTGTTGATATTTGTTGAGCATTAAGTATTCCACCTACAAAAACTAAGGATAATAATAGGATTCTAAGCATTTTTTAAAGTTTGTATCTTTAACAATAGCCCCAATATAGGGAATTCTAGGTTATGAGCCAGCAATTACACGTAATTCCTGCATCAATTGGTCTGGATTTTTATAGCCTGGAGATGATTTTATTTTATTCATGTTTTCATCAAGAAAAACAAGTGTAGGGTAAGACATATTGCTGCCTAATAATTCTATGGCAAGCTTGTTTATACCTTTTCTTCCACTACCTACCCATTCATAATCTTTATTCTTGAATGAAATAGATTCTTTCTGCTCTGCATCAAATTTCACAATATTAAAATTCTCTTTTAAGTATTGCTGTATTACAGGATCAGTAAATGTTTTCTTGTCCATCACCTTGCACCATCCACACCACTCTGTATAGACATCTACCAGATACTTTTTGTTGCCTGCGTTTTTAGAATTTGCGGCATCTTTCATAGTCATCCATTCCATACCACCTGTATTTAGATGATTTTGACTCGACGGAATCGTGTGAGAAGTTGCAGGCTTATTTGATTTAACTGATTGGTTGTCAGTGTTTTGTGATTGTGTTTGTATTACTGAAGTTGTAGGTTTGTTCTCAGTTGTACAACCTCCCGCCACTAATAACAACATTAATCCTAGTATCATTGATTTATTTACTATGTTACTCATATCTGTTTTTTAAATAAAGGTAAGACTAAAACAATGACAAACGAAACGTTTCGTAGTTAAAGTTATGTTACGTAGTCTTTCTTCTTTACTATAACAATAAGGTCATTATCGAGGACTAGATATCCTTGATCATAACAGAAACGGTAAACTTTTCCTGCTTTAGATACATATTCATTGGTAAAATAATTGAAATTGAATCCTTCTCTGATGAGGAGAGACTTAGATGTTTTAGCCTTATCTTGGGGGTTATGCTTGAGAAGAATTCTCCTGTTTTTTCTCAGGATATTATTGATTATCCTGACGTAGCTATTGGATATTGCATTCTGCTTATTGTGATAGGATGTCCTACAATAGTCAGAGCAAAACTTTTTATCTGCTCTGCCTTTAAATGTTTCTTGACATTCTAAACAACAATTGTCTGCCATAATGATTATTCTCTGATTACTCCCGTTTTAAAAAAAATAAGAGACTATGTTATATCTTTTGTGAAAAAATATTTACAAGTTCTAAAGGAATCTTTAATTACTTAATTTTCTTCTTTTTCTTTTTGAAATCCCCATTCTTCCATGCCTTGATAAACTGAGACCAAGCGACTACATCAAATATCTTCTGTGGCTTGTATTGACCAGCATATTGGTACTCAAGCTGTTGTTTCATTTGAGCTAACTCAAATGCATTTTCGCCATCAGGCGCAACACTGCTCTGCATTCTTTGAAGTATCTCCTGTGCTAAATTCTGTTCTGCTTTTGTTCGCAATTCGTCAGTAACATCAAGGGCAAGGAACTCTATTTTATAGAAATCCCTGTCTGGCCAAGGATAAATAACGGCTTCTGGCAACATAACATCGTCTTCTGTCATAATCTGATACCATGAGTAAAATGATTCTGTAAGTGAGTCTTGCACAATATGTTCTGCCGTTGCAAATCCGATCCTCGAGAATACCATAGTATCACCGACTTCAGCAACGATGCTGAAAAAACCATCAATCTCAGCATATGTACCTCGACTTGTTCCAGCTATGGATACCGTAGTGTATGGTAGAGGCACCATTTCTCCAAATTCATCAGCTGTTACAACAACGCCTGAGAATTGTATGACTTTTTTGTCCTGCTTGGTTTGTGCTTGTAAAGTAGCTGTGATCCAAAAAAATAAAAATAGGGTTATGTACCGCATATATAAATTGTTATCGATTGTTATTCAACCTAATGATAACACATATTATCCTGATTGAATAATCCTACGATAATGCTTTAACGACACTTTAACCGAATGAGATTAGATGAACTAAAGTTTTGAAGTTTATTGAGTTAGGAATCAATACGATGTAAAGCCTTTGTTATTTACTTCAATTATTTGGGAAAGTTTTTTACAATTGGCTAATGTTTTTTTTGAGAATGTTTTAATTAAATTTTCATTTGCACAGTATGGGAATATCCGAACCCAAAAAAGAGGAATAAATAATTAAAAATAAATGACTATGAAATTTGAAAGTATTAAAAAATTTGAAAGTATAGCAAGTGATCTACAAAATGCTATCAAAGGTGGGGGCGATGATGGAGAAAAGACTTATGTTGGTTGTAGAGGAGATATTGTTAGTTCTGACGGTAGTCGTGGAGCAGATATGGGATGTGGTGGTACGATCAGAGGATGGGGACAAGG
>JALZVB010000151.1 GCA_023300835.1 Saprospiraceae bacterium
ATACTTTAAAATTTAAAGTAAACTATACGCCTGGATACAATGCAGGAAGACTAGCTACGCATAGTAATGAAGAATATACTATTGATATTAATGTCGAAAATGGCGTGACAGCTGGTACAATAGCTACACCTAAAAATGGTAATGTCTCAGATGATTTTCAAGTCAAACATAAAACTTTTGATCATATTCCAAATGCATTGCAATTTATGTTCAAACCATTAAATGAAGATAAAGTATTAGCCAAAGTATTACATAAGATATGGCTTGATCAACCTGGTCATGGTAAATCTATTAGAATGATGCCTTTTCCTTTCTTAAACACAACTAATATTAAGGGGTCTTCTGCAGGACTTGGTGTTAGTTTCTTAAATGCGACTAAAGAAGGTACTATGACTGGAATGTTCACAATGTCAGGATATTCTAATGACCTTATTGGGGGCGCATTCGGTGTACAAGCCATAAGTTGTCCAGGGGCATATCACAATTATCAATTTTCCGCACTTTTTGGAGGAGAAAGTTATCGTGACCTGTCATTACACTACGAAAATTTCACCTTATCTAATACAAGTATCGGGATAGATGTCACTCTAGCGTCGATTAATGAACCTCGGACACGATTCCATGGAATTGGAGCCTTCACCAACGAGAACGATGAAACAGCATATGAGAAAGAAGATCTACAAGGTATTTTTGATTTCTATTTACTGCCTAAGCAGAACTTTAGAATAGGACTAGGAGTAAGTTATGATGACACCAATGTCGGAGAATCATTTGGCGACTTATCCGCACAAGAAGGAATTCCTTTCTTACAGACTACAGACTTAACCAATAATTTAATAGGTTTAACAGGTAGTTCTAAATTTGGCCTAAGATTTAATGTGATATATGATCACAGAGACCAAGAATTTTCTCCTTCCAGAGGTTTCTATACCAAGATGACTGTATCTCGTCAATCTTTGTCTGATTTAGAAAGTGTTGAGTTATCTACAAGCTTTTATGGATTGAATTTAGATATGAGACAATATTTCTCTGGACCTTCACAGAAACTTGTTGTATTGATGAGAGGAAGTCTAGATCTTAAGTCAGAATCCGACATTCCATTCTATTATCTCTCTTCTCTTGGTGGACCTAACTCAGTAAGAGCCTATGATTCCAATAGGTACCTTGGACAACATTCTGCTTTTGCAAGCGCAGAGATGCGTTATACTTTTTTCACAATTCCAGTATTAGGATATCCTATGTCTATAGAGATGGGGGCATTTGTAGATGCAGGACAGGTGTTTGGTGATGGTGTTTCTTTAGCTTCATCAAATGCTGCTGGCGTTAATTCTTTAAATGTAGATCCAGGGGTTACAATGAGAATGATAAATAAACCAAACGTAGGACTAGTACTTAATTACGCTTACGGAAGTGATGGTGGATACTTTTCAGGAGGAATAGGTCTTCCGTTTTAAGTATGTCTGTTACCTTGCGACTTTGTGACAGTATCAGAGATTATTTTAATGAAGATTATATAGACATTTTATATATTGCATTATCGCATCTAGGGTTTCAATAATAATAGAAATAATATGGAGAAAGTTATAATCATAGGTAATGGTATCTCAGGGATCACTGCAGCTCGATTTGTCAGAAAGTTAAGTGATAATCAGATTACTGTTATATCATCAGAAACTGATCATTTCTTTAGCCGTACTGCGCTCATGTATATTTATATGGGACACATGAGATATGAAGATACGAAACCTTATGAAGATTGGTTCTGGAAAAAGAACAGAATTGACTTACTGAAAGGGTATGTTAAAACGATAGATTATAAAGCTAAGACACTTACGTTAGCATCTGGAGACATAGTAGAATACGATAAATTAGTGTTAGCCTTAGGATCTAAGTCAAACATGTTTGGCTGGCCAGGGCAGAATCTTAAAGGGGTGGGAGGCTTATACACCTATCAAGATTTAGAGCAAATGGAAGCCTATAGCCCAGACTTAAAAAGAGCGGTTATCGTAGGTGGTGGCTTGATTGGGATAGAAATGGCTGAGATGTTTCACTCTAGGCATATTCCAGTAACTATTCTAGTAAGAGAACAGAGCTACTGGAATAATATATTACCGCCAGAAGAATCCCAAATGATCAGTGATCATATAATAAAAAGCGGTATTGACTTACGACTAGGTGTTAATCTAGGAGAAATAAAAGACGATGGTAATGGCGCAGCAGGTGCAGTCGTTATCAAAGAATCAGGTGAAGAGATTCCATGTGGCTACGTAGGATTGACTGCTGGGGTGAGTCCTAATGTAGGCTGGCTCAAGGAATCAGGATTAGAGATAGGCAGAGGTATAAAAGTCAATAAACACTTAGAAACAAATCAACCAGATGTCTATGCAGTAGGAGACTGTGCCGAGCAGACAGACGTCGTACAAGGAAGAAGACCTATTGAGGCTATTTGGTATACAGGAAGGATGATGGGTGAGACAGCTGCTTATAATATATGTGGTAAGCCGGTTGCCTATGATCCAGGACTGTGGTTTAATAGTGCTAAGTTTATAGATATAGAATATCAAGTTTACGGAGAAGTGCCAGCCAAATTGCCAGAACACCTCAAAACAATCTTTTGGAAGCATAATGATAATGAAAAATCAATTCGTATTAATTATCATAAAGATGATTATACCGTTAAGGGCTTAAATTTATTCGGTATTCGTTACAGGCACGAAGTATGCGAAAAATGGATATTGGAAAATACGCATATTGAAAAAGTTTTAAAAAACTTGGGAATGGCCAATTTTGATCCGGAATTCTATAAAGAATATGACGAAGAAATTGTTAAAGAGTATAACAAGGTAGAAGGAAAGAACATTACACTTAAGACAAAAAGAAGTCTCTCAAAAGTGATCGCATTTTTAAGGAAGAAATAATATGAAAGCAATACAAAACATTGGCATAGGATTATTTGTCACGGCACTATTGATTTTTTCAATAATGCTCGGAATAGGACACCAGAACCTAACTTCAACTAATTCGGGAGTAACTAATAAATATCATAATGAAGCTATAATTAAGTCAGCTGAGGCAATGGGAATTCTTGATAAGGATATATCAAGCATTGCATTTATTCAAAAACTTAAGCCCGTTATCAATAGTGCTGCCGCAGAATTAGAAGCTAATGCAAAAAATGGTTTGCCTGATGGCGTCCAAGAATGGGATTATAAAATAGGCAATTGGAAAATAGCAGAGTATACGACTACAATAGTAAAACAAACAGCCAATGGGCCTGTTCAGAAGAACCCATGGCTTTTCTTCTTATTGACTTTTGGGCTTGCGATACTCGGTGGTTTACTTTTTATTATACCAAAATTCTCAGAGCAAGAAGGGATTAAGCATAATGGAATATACCATAACTCACTGACTAGGGGACTCAAGTTTAATGGTAAAATGGCATTTCTTATACCTGTCATTATAAGTGTAATAGTGTATGGTTTTTTCAAATATCAAAACCTATTTTGGCCATTAGTTACGGTAGGTATTGCAGCTGTTATCAGTTATCTTGTCTTTTTCAGAGAACGTTCTTTAAAGAATACTCCACAGAGGAACTCTTCCCCTACTAATACAGCATGGTTAGGTGTAATCGCTGGTGTATACTTGGTCGGATTTTATGTCCTTCTATATTGGGCACCAGCTTATATCAATAACTGGATAACAATGGTGAGCCCATTAAGTGAAAGTTTAAGTGGGAATCAAGCAAGTAGATGGTTTCTATATGGTCTTATGTATTCTATTATAGTCGTTGTAATGGGCATAAGGATGATGAGCAAGTACAGACATAATAAGTACCAACGTGTAAGAACAATATCTGTAATGTTCTTCCAGACTATTATTGCATTTCTATTGCCAGAGATACTTGTAAGACTGAACAAGCCCTATTTTGATTTTAAAAATATATGGCCACTGGATTATGATTTCTTTTTTAAATACAATATCGATAACCTGATTAATAGTGGCGGTCTTGGCATTTTTATGTTAGTATGGGGAATTATGCTTACAATACTTGGCGTACCACTTATTACATATTTCTTCGGAAAACGATGGTACTGTAGTTGGGTATGTGGTTGTGGTGGCCTTGCCGAAACGATGGGTGACCCTTTCAGACAACTATCAGATAAGAGTATGAGAGCATGGAAATATGAGCGATACATCATCCATGGAGTATTAGTAGCTGCTATTGTTATGACTGCTCTGGTACTTTTTCATTACTTCACTGGAAAAAATACCGTCTTAGGTCTTAATGCGGATAATGTGAAAGCATGGTATGGCTTCCTTATTGGTGCTGGTTTTTCTGGTGTAGTAGGTACTGGTTTCTATCCAGTAATGGGAAATAGAGTCTGGTGTAGATTTGGTTGTCCGCTATCAGCATACTTAGGATTGATTCAGAAATACAAGAGTAGATTTAGAATTACAACTAATGGTAGTCAGTGTATCTCTTGTGGTAATTGTAGTACCTATTGTGAGATGGGCATAGATGTAAGATCTTATGCTCAAAAAGGACAGGATATTGTGAGAAGTAGTTGTGTAGGTTGCGGTGTTTGCTCTGCAGTATGTCCTAGAGGTGTATTGAAATTAGAGAATGGAGTAGGAGACATAAATACAAGGACACATACAGAAAGAGCTATACACATCACAGAAGGCGAAGTAACATTGATGAATTAGATTATGATTTTCATGCAACGTATATCGCATTTAATATTTATAAATCTGTTTTTGTGTTTGACAGCTTTTAGTCAAGTATTGGAAACGAAGAACTGGTGTTTATCACGATGTGATCTAGCCGGAGATGAAAGAACCAATACTGAACTTGTACATTTACAATTAGAAAATGATTCTATAAGTAAACATCTAGCAAAACGAAAAAAGATAAAGGTGCCACTGAGAGTAGGTATCATACAAACGGATACGATTGATGTTGAAATACCTGAGCTTACGATAAGAAAAGCAATTAGTGAATTAAATAAATCTTTTTCTAAAACCAATTTGGTTTTCTATTTAAAAAGAACAGACGTAATTTATTCAGAGCTAAAATTGGAAGATTTATCGGAAGATCTTTATCGTCCCTACGATGCATTTTCGTTTAAATATGATCTTCCAAATACTATATCGATCTATATTTTCGATCATAGGAAGGAGTTTTGTGAGCGGACCAGCACGACAATCAGCTGTGGAAGAACTGGAGGATTTTCTTACATTTTATCTGATTTGACTTCTAATATTATAATGAGTCGTTTTGATATTTCAGATATCAAGATATTGGCACACGAGATGGGGCATTTTTGGGGTTTATATCACACTTTTGAAGAATCACAATATGGCAGAGATGACTTTAATAATGACAATTGTGATCAACTAGGAGATAGAGTCTGTGATACCCCACCTGACCCAGGACCTTTATACGAGATTTATGTTAATTATAGCGACTGTGAGTTGCTTAACTTCAAACATAATAATGGTAGAGACTACAAACCTCTGATTGAGAATAACATGTCTTATTATAAGCCTTGTTACATGAGAGAATATAGCTTTACGCCAGGACAGATAGAAATAGTCAATGCTGCAGCGACTTTACCGCTAAGGATTAAATATCTTGACTTTAATTAGAGTTAATTTAATAATGTATTAACAAACACTAAAAATGAAAAATTATCTATCATTATTACTAATAACATTTTCTTTTTTAGCTACCCAGATAACCGCTCAGGTTGATCATTCTGGATGGAATACTTTACTTACTAACAATGTCAGTAGCGAAGGAAAAGTAAATTACTCTGGATTTAGTTCAGAAGTAGCAGAACTGGATGCTTATCTTAGTAAAATTTCATCTACGGACATTCCAGCTGACAGTAATGAGGCATTAGCTTTTTGGATCAATGCTTATAATGCCTACACAGTAAAATTGGTAATCAGTAACTGGCCTATATCATCAATAAAAGATGTATCTGCCAAAGTAGGTTCTTCTACACCTTGGGATTATAGCTTTGCTAATGTTGCAGGAGAGACTTATACCTTGAACCATATAGAACATGAGATAATTAGAAAACAATTTATCGAGCCAAGAATTCACTTTGCCGTTAACTGTGCAGCAAAAAGTTGCCCGCCTTTACTCAATAGAGCCTATGTAGGATCTAAAGTAAAGCAGCAGTTAGCTATGCAAGCAAAGACATTTATAAACAATGAGACTAACAATACGTTGAGTGCCGATGCCGTGACGCTATCTAAAATATTTGAATGGTTCAACGCTGATTTTGTAAAAAACCAATCTCTTATCGCTTTTATAAATAAGTATTCAGATGTCAAAGTGTCAGAATCAGCAACGGTAACTTATTATGATTACTCTTGGAAATTAAATAACTAACAGAAATACTTTCCTTAAATATGGATAACATAACATTCTACGGAGCAGATTGGTGTAGCGATTGTCGACGTGCTAAAGCATACCTCAAAGAAAATAATATAGCGTATAATTTTGTTGATGTAGATCTAGATCAGAAAGCAACAGATCTAGTTCAGAAAATTAACAATGGAAAGCGGATAATACCGACTATCGTTATAGACGACAAGGCACATACTAATCCTAAAAACGATGTCTTGGCTGCATTGCTTGGACTTAATGAGGTCAATGGAAGAGTGATAGTTTATGGAGCAGATTGGTGCCCGGATTGCCGTAGGGCAAAATCATATTTGAAGGATAATCACATTAACTTTAAGTACATTGAAGTAGATAAGCACGACTGGGCAACAAAGAAGGTAGAAGAAATCAATAATGGGAAGAGAATTATTCCTACTATTTTCATCAACGATACTGTCTATACCAATCCCAACAACGCAGTTTTACAACAAGTATTAGGTATCGGTGCAGAAAAATCTACTAAGCTATACGACACCTTAATCGTTGGTGCTGGGGCAGCTGGCTTGACAGCGGCTATTTATACACAACGTGATCGTTTTGATAGTCTGGTTATAGAAAAAAAGAACATAGGAGGAAATGCCTATCTAACAGAAAAAATAGAAAACTACCCAGGTTTTACTAATATATCTGGACCCAAACTGATGGATCGTATGAGTAACCAAGCCGTCACATATGGTGCTGAAATTAAGACAGGAGTAGAGTTAGAGAAAATAGAAAAGCAAGTTAACCATTTTGTTATCAATACAAATATGGCAGAGTATAAAGCACGATCTATTTTATTAGCAATGGGTTCTACTTACCGAAAACTAGATATTCCTGGCGAAGATGAGCTCATAGGTGCAGGCATACACTTCTGTGCTACTTGTGATGGTGCTTTCTATCGTGATAGGGAAATATTGGTTATCGGCGGAGGAAACTCTGCATTAGAGGAAGGTATTTTCTTAGCTGGATTCTGTAAGAAAGTTACGATAATTAATCGCTCAGAATCTTTTTCTGCTTCTCCAACTTATGTAGAAAAACTCAATGATATAAAGAATATCGAAGTGCATCACAACCAAAAATCATTAGAATTTATAAGTGGTGATGACGGGTTATTCAAAGCATTAAAAGTAGAGGATAAAGTGTCAGGGATACAGGCAGAGCTAAGTGCTGATGGTGTATTTATTTTTATTGGTTTAATACCTAATACAGACATAGTTAAAGGCCTTGTTGACTTAGACGACCGAGGATTTATCAAGACTACCGGTATGGGAGAAACAAGTGTCGATGGAATTTTTGCTGCAGGAGATTGCAGAGAAGGCGCTATCGCTCAAGTTGCAGCAGCAACAGGTGAAGGTGTACTTGCCAGTTATGGCATTAAGGCATACTTAAAGTAATCTAATGGAGAACTGGTATTTGCCAATAACAATAGTACCTGGACTAGGACTATTGATACTATCTACTTCTAACTTAATGGTAACTTTAAGCAACGAGATAAATACAATGATTACCTCTCCCGTAGCTAGGGCAATTATCAAAAGAAAGTTGGCTCAGCTAAAGTTGATAAATACGGCACTGATTTTCTTTTATAGTTCTATAGCATTTTTACTGATTTCAGCTTTAATAAATGGAATTTCTCAAACACAAGGAATTTCATTATACATAAGTATCTTGGCGGTATCGTTTGCACTTATAGGCCTCATTATATTAGTATTATACTCTTTTAGAGCCGTAGGAATTAGGCAAGAACAATTCAGAAACCAAATAGATAAATTCAACTAACTAATGGGTAAAAAAATCATCTGGACTAAAGTTTTAGACAATAAAAAGGACCTGCCAGAAGGTAGAGTGAAAACAGTAACAGCAGGGCATCAAAGTATCTGCTTGACACATCACGAAGGTAAATTTTCTGCTCTTGATAATCGATGTCCTCATCAAGGTGGACCGTTAGGAGAAGGCTCGATAGAAAATGGGATGCTGCGTTGTCCATGGCATGGTTGGGATTTCAATCCTTGTACTGGTATGTCTCCAGGTGGACATGATGATGGCGTAGATACATTCAAAGTTAAAGAAGAGGAAGGTGCAGTATTTGTAGGACTCGAAGAAGAAATGCCCCACGCAGAGACGATTTCTGATGTGATGATAGAGACTATGGT
>JALZVB010000152.1 GCA_023300835.1 Saprospiraceae bacterium
GTATCAATGGAAGATTTATTTGAGACGATGCTAGGTAAGGAGATCATGGATGAGTCTGATAAAGTCGTTGACATGCAAGAATATGCCAAACAAAAATTTGGCAAAAAAACTGATAAATAAAGCAATAACTGTAACTGGTTACTCTCAGAAATTTTAGAACAATTCCATATGAAATTCGGCACAAAAGCAATTCATGCAGGTGTGACTCCAGATCCGAGTACAGGTGCAATCATGACACCTATATATCAGACCTCTACATATGTGCAAAAGGCACCTGGAAAACATCAAGGGTATGAATATGCCCGTACTAAGAATCCGACCAGAACTGCGCTTCAAGACAGTTTAGCCGCATTAGAAAACGGGAAGTATGGCATATGTTTTTCTAGTGGTTTAGCTGCCATGGATGCCATTATTAAGACATTAAAATCAGGCGATGAAGTGATCGCAACTAACGACCTCTATGGCGGATCATACAGATTATTGACTAAAGTGTTTGGACAATTTGGTATAGCATCTCACTTCGTCGATATGGGAGAACCGACTAATATTGAGTCTCTCATAAATAAAAACACAAAGCTATTGTGGGTGGAAACACCTACCAATCCGATGTTGAATATAGTAGACATCAAAGCCATCTGTGCAGTAGCTAAAAAACATAAGATTAAGGTTGTTGTAGATAACACATTTGCATCACCATACTTACAGACACCATTAGATCTTGGTGCAGATATGGTATTGCATTCAGCTACCAAATATCTAGGCGGTCACTCAGATGTTGTATTAGGCGCTGTAGTAACCAAGAGTAAGGCTCTAGCGGATAAACTGGCATTTATACAGAACGCGGCAGGTGCAGTTCCTGGTCCTCAAGATTGCTTTCTTATATTAAGAGGAATCAAGACACTACACCTACGAGTAGAAAGAGCTTGCCAGAATGCTGCTAAAATTGCTAAGTTTCTTAAGAAACATCCCAAAGTCGATAATGTCTATTGGCCAGGTTTCTCTGATCATCCTAATCATAAAATTGCTAAAAAGCAGATGAGAGATTACGGAGGTATGGTTTCTTTTGATCTCAAGAAAAATAAAGAAAGCGTTGCTGGAAAAGTGATGAGTGCAACCAAAATATTTGCGCTAGCAGAGTCATTAGGTGGTGTAGAATCTCTGATCGGACATCCCGCAACTATGACGCATGGTTCGATTCCTAGAGAAGAAAGATTAAAAGTGGGTTTAACTGATTCACTCATCCGATTATCTATAGGCGTTGAAGATGTTACCGATCTTATCGCAGACTTAGAAAAAGCATTGACTAAAGCATAAGTATAAATAATGGAGCCGGTCTCAAATATCACCATCAAGAATTGGGCAGATCAAGATCGGCCTCGTGAAAAGATGTTGTTACATGGGAGACAGGCATTGTCAGATGCAGAACTTGTGGCTATTCTTATAGGTTCGGGTTCTAGATCAGTCTCGGCTGTAGAATTATCCAAACAGATTTTGTCACGCTATGATAATGATCTTAATGCACTAGGAAGATTAACAATTGAAGACCTTCAAAAATTTAAAGGAATAGGAGAAGCCAAGGCAATATCTATTCTAGCGGCACTGGAACTAGGAAGAAGAAAGCAACTGACTGCTGTCAAAGAAAAACCTCAAATCACTACAAGCAAGGATGCATATAATTGTGTTTACACAAGCATGGAAGACTTGAATTATGAAGTCTTTAAGATTCTAATGCTCAATAGAAATAATAAAGTAACAAGGATCGAGACTATCAGTACAGGCGGGGTTGCAGGTACGGTGGTTGATCCAAAGATTATTTTCAAAAAAGCCATTGATGGTTATGCCTCTTCTCTCATCTTATGTCACAATCATCCGTCTGGAAACTTGAAGCCATCTCAAGCAGATATTAATATCACTAAGAAACTTGTTGCTGCTGGCCAGACACTTGAAATCAAAATACTAGACCACTTAATAATTTCTGATAAAGGTTATTACAGCTTTAGGGATGAGGGGTTGATCTAGAGTCGAGAATATTAAAATAAATAATAGAAAAGCGATCGTACAGTCGTTAGCGTAGATATCATATAGTTAGAGCAAAGGTTTCAATTGTTTTCTTGCATTGATTATATAGTTCAGGATCTTGGCTTAAGCTTATAATAGCAGCTTTCAGCGATTCTACGGTTGGCTTACATGTCACAGCGCCATTCTTAGGGACTTGTTCCATAATACCACCTAGTTCTGTCACAATCATAACCATTTGAGCACTTATACCCAATGTGATAATCCCTGATTGTGAAGCTTCTTTATATGGTAATATAAGTACCTCATGTGTAGTTAATAGATTTGTAATTTCTACTTGTGATAAGAAGGCATTAATGTATGTGACTCTGGGATCACTGCTTTTCTTTAGTCTCTTATCATTTCCACTTCCTGCAATTGTTAATCCTGATATAGCTGTCCCTTTTATGGCTTCCAGTAATAAATCAAGTCCTTTATAACTGACTTGCCTACCTAAGAAAAGAAGCCTAGGTTGAGGATTATAAGGTAAGCTATTGATTCCTCCTGCGGATAAGATAGGGTGAGGAACAACGTTGTATTTAGATACGTCTACTTTATTCTTCGGATCATCATCTATGGCTTGAGATTTTACATATTGCGTCAAGAAAATAACTTGATGGGCTAGTGCAATACATTTTTTCTGTATGTATTCTGTAAGCCTTGATTTTTCACCTGTATGTGTACGGTAATCATGGATGGTAAGATAGACGGGTATGCTATGTGTATGAGCCCATTGCATAATAATTATATTCCATGGGTGAAAAGCAGGTAAATAGATTACCGGATTTCTAGATTCATTTATTAATGTAGAAAGGACTTTTGATAGTTTTCTTTTAGCTGAAAGGCTGGCCCAAATAAAACTAAGTTTAGACGAGTGAGTAGGAATTGTTAGTGTTTTATATTCTTCCTTAAACGAAGAAGATTCAGAATGCACAAGTGTTAATTGTGCAGTTCTGAATCTTCTTAACATAGCGATTGTATAATCTCTACAGCCCGTTTTATTGAGATAAATGGCGATAACTTGTTTGTCACTGGAAAAGAGCTTCTCGAGAATATTCTGATCTGTAACCGACTTGTTAGGGCTCATCTATTTGTTAGCCTTTTTTTCTTTGTCTTGATTGATAATGGTTTCTATCTGATTGACCTTTAGGTTCTTTCCTATTATCTTTCTTTCCTTATTAAGGACGTATAGCTCAGGTGTCACATCTACAAAGTACTTACCATATATAGATCTATTGGTAGGATCATGGACTGCTGTAAATGGCATTCCTGTTTTCTTGATATAATTTTTCCATTCTGTATCATCTGTATCTATGGCTATGGAGTATACGTCAGCACCTTTATCTTTCCATTGGTTATACCATTGTACAAGTTTAGGTGTTTGTTCTTGACAGTGCTCACAAGTAGGTGTATACATGTAGACAATAATATACTCTGAAGTTTTCTCAAATATAGATTGCTTCTGCCCAAACTGATCTGTGGAAATAACATCTGGTCCTATCTGACCTACAAGACTTAACGCCATTTCATTTGCTCTCGTTTGGAAACCCCATATCTGAACTGAATCTGCCCAGAAAGCTCTCTGATGCGTAAAGTAATTCTGCATGACATGAACATAGACAGCTTGTGGATCCATAAGCGTTGTCTCTGTAGGCTCATATGTATTTAATATCCAATTGGTAAAGAATAAGTAATATTCAGGATGTACCAGTACCCGTTCTAATAAGTGATCTATACTCACTTTTATAGAATCAGGATTCTGCGCCGTCAACTCTGTAAAGTATCTTTTGAGCTTATTAAAGATGACTGGTGTTCTGGCTAATCTTCTATCCGAAAAGTCGACATCGTTCCAAAATTCATTTTTATAGTGGTATACTTTCTCTTGATCAGAAACACCATCTCTTACGAGAGGATTCTGTCCAGCTTTTTTGAATTTTGTAAAAAGCGTATTAGGATATTTTTTAAAAACACCTTG
This sequence comes from Saprospiraceae bacterium, assembly GCA_023300835.1. GTDB lineage: Bacteria > Bacteroidota > Bacteroidia > Chitinophagales > Saprospiraceae > RFSX01. The sequence goes on from JALZVB010000152.1 coordinate 4,031, forward strand.
TATTAACCCCCTTCTTTTTGACTCCATGTCAACTTGTTGGGCTTTTATTTTATCATATTCAGGCGTTCCTTTTGCCACGCCATCTATTCTAGCAGCCAATGCTTGTGTCTCTGGAGTAAGACCTCGTTCTAGGCTATTAGCCAGAAAGAAAGCTTCATTTTCAATACTTCCTTTGCTTTTCATAGTACCATCAAGATCTGATAGATCAGCTGATATTTCAAACTGCTGGTCTTCGCCCAACATAGCTTGTATATAGTTGTTTCCTTGGTACAGGATAAAATATAGGCCCATTGCATAACCTTCAGGATTTTTGAACCTCATCTCACCCGTACTACTGATAGCGGAAGAGTCAGCGAGATAATGCTGCTGACCAAAGAATCCTACGAGTTTTCCTACCCCACTTGTCATGCCATTGATCTTAACCTTTATATCAGCTGGTCCGCTGAGTTCTGGTTTGTTAACGGCATCCATGTCAGCTTGTGATGGGTATGGGCCTAGGTTGTCTTTTCCGCCCAATCCTGCAGGTTTCACTTTAGTTGCAGCCTTAGGTGTCGGTGTAGCTTGTTTATTTGTTTTAGTAGTATTAGGTTGTGTCTGACCTTTGGTTCCTTCACCGCCACAGCTGATAAGCAGTAGGGCTGTTATCAAAAAGGTAATAAATTTCATAATTAAAGCTTTTTAGATCTTATTGTGGCTTAAAGATAGTAAATGGAAAAAATATATATTTTAGAATCTGCTTATATATTTAAAAATCGTTTTTATCGTCTTTTATCGACCATTAATCCCCGTTGAGTATTTTAATAGCAGCGCTGTATGGAGTACAGAGCTCTTGTTATTAGTTGTCATTTTCTCTCTTTATCTTGGTTGATAACTGTTTCTATCTGATTGACTTTCAGGTTCTTACCTATTTTTGATTAGATGCTAATGATATTAACCCTGTAATTCTG
>JALZVB010000153.1 GCA_023300835.1 Saprospiraceae bacterium
CCATATTCGGCATGAGCCGTCTGACTGGAAACGATATTACTTAAGACTTCTCCATTTTTTATCACGGCAGCTGAAGTGTCATCACAAGAAGACTCTATAGATAGAATATATATGTCGCTAGTATTGTCCAAAAGATGTAATTATTGTTGGTTTATGATAGATCTGATAATAAGAAGAAACTTTCTCCAAGTTATTTTAAGGGTTCGCACACCAAAAAAGAAGCAAATGTCATCTACAGAATGTAATTATCAAAGATAATTTCATCGATAAGATAAAAAAAGACATTTTTGATAACTCTATACACAATGAAGACATAGTATATTTTGATTAATTGGCTTTTTTCTAAGCTTTTATAAAATAGATTGCTCTGTATTTTTAACTTTGTTTCTTTATTAGTTAATTAGCTAATAGTAAAGAAAATTATAACCAAACCAGGATGAAAGGATTGATAAGTTTAGTCTTAACCTTGATAATTGCTTTTTTAGCATATACTTTATATCTCAATATTAAGGAGCCAATTGCTTTTCAAGAGGTAAAAACTGCAAGAAAGACCGTGTTAGTTAACAAACTCAAAGGAATAAGAACCGCTCAAGAACTCTATAGAGGTGCGACAGGCGGTGCTTATGCGAGTAATTTTGATACACTTGTACAAGTTATCAGAAATGATAGTATTAAGATTGTTACAATATTCGGTGATAAGGATAATGTAAATAGTACTGAAGAATTCAAAGAGGTTATCACTTACAAGTCTGCTATGGATTCATTCAAGACGATAAGTAATTATAATCTAGATTCTTTAAGATATGTGCCTTTCTCGGAAGGGAAGACATTTACCATAGCCGCAGATACGATGACCTACCAATCAACACTAGTAAACATTGTAGAAGTAGGGACAACATGGAAAGAATTTATGGGAAAATATGCTTCTGCTAAGTATAGTAAATTTGATAATTCATACGACCCGAATAAAAAGCTTAAATTCGGTAATTTAAATGCACCTAATCTATCAGGTAATTGGGAGTAAAAGATCTAATATTCGATAAAATATATGACAACAACGTTGTCTCTGAACTGTCCTTGGTGTTATACTCGGACAGTTTTTTTTATGGACTATGGGACGTAGACAACGTTTTGTTGAAGGTAGGACGCCATCCTATGATCAGTCTGAATAATAAAATTCAGATTTTTAATCATAATTATAACCTAGATCAAGTAAAGGTATTGGTTACACAGGCGCCTTATGTGCACTTGCCTCAGGATCAGTATAACAAGAAACATTTCTCAACTTATTTCAAGGGTTTGTATAATCTAGACAGACATACTACAAGCGAAAAGCTTGTTGATAAATTTGAAAATCAAGATATAGTTACCCTTTATTACCTTGAGTCTACAACAGCAGAGATTATATCGAAGCTCAATACGCGTACTCATTATTATCATATCTCTACCGCAATGGCAAAAGATTGTGAAGATAACAAGAGAGGCCTATTGTGCTCACTTGCTGATAATAGATTACACTTTAGTTATACGACTAGCTCAGGATATAAATTCTACAATGGTTACGACTGCTATTATCCCAGTGACTATGTATACTTTATGAACTTAGTCATGTCTAAGTTAAAGATTGAATTAGACAATAAAATCAGTGTAGGAGGAGAAAAAACAGGTAACCAAGAAATCTATAATGCTGTTAAACAACAGTACGATAGTCTTGCTCTTGTAAGTCCTCGTCTAGAAAATAATAAGCTTTCTCTTTCTCATTATTCCCGTTACTTAAACTTATATCTTACCAAAATATGCGCATAATAGGAGGAGAATTCAAAGGACGTAGATTTGACCCTCCAGCCAAAAACTGGCCGACAAGACCGACGACTGATGTATCCAAGGAAGGACTTTATAACATACTGAGTAATAGTATGGATTTTGAAGAAACATCGTTTTTAGATCTATTTGGAGGAACAGGGAATCATTGTTACGAATGTATATCAAGAGGTTGCACAGACGCCACCTATGTTGACAAATTCCCCAAAGCCGTTGAATTTGTAAAGCAAATGGCGACCAAACTGAAGATTGAAGATTATCTCAAGATATATAGAATGGATGTATTCACTTACATAAAAAAATGTGAGCTACAATATGATTACATTTTTGCAGGACCGCCTTACCCATTGACTAATATTGCTGAGATACCTGACATTGTATTAGATAAAGGTTTGCTGGGGACTGACGGGCTTTTAGTGTTAGAACATAACCCACAAGTCAACCTCTCTCATCATCCCAAGCTGGTTGATAACCGTAATTATGGGCAGACTAACTTTAGCTTTTTTAGGCCATAAAGACTTGCTTAGCCATTTCTGAAGTGTTACTTCGTTGAATCTAGAATCTATTCTAATGTTTCAACTCAATAAGCTATTAGGAATGATTAAATTATAAACTGGGAAGTTATATTTTAACCACTCCTTACCTATATAAAACCCTATTTTTGCACCTTCATTTAATTTAATATATATATGAGCATCCTTGCACAACTTCGGCAAGATATAAGTGAGACTGTTTCTGCTGTTTACAAGACAGAAATGGAAAGCAGTCAGATAGCACTTTCCCATACAATAAAGGAATACGGCGGTGACTACACCTATGTTGTATTCCCATTGGTCAAGTCACTGAGGCAATCTCCACCAGTGATTGCTGAAGCAATAGGGACTCACCTTGCAGAGTCCTCCAAGTATGTGAAATCATTCAATGTAGTTAAGGGATTTCTAAATATAGAAGTGTCTGACCTTTTTTGGTCACAGGTGTTATCTGATTCCAATAATTCAGATTATGGAATTCAACCATCTAATGGAAAAAAGATGATGGTAGAGTTTTCTTCACCTAACACCAATAAGCCTTTACATCTAGGACATATAAGAAACATTCTACTAGGATGGTCAACAGCACAATTGGCTAAAGCAAATGGCTACGAAGTTGTCAAAACTCAAATAATAAATGACAGAGGTATAGCTGTATGCAAAAGCATGATGGCCTGGACACTTATGGGCGAAGGAAAGACGCCAGAATCAGAAGGAATAAAAGGCGATCACTTTGTAGGTGAATACTATGTAAAGTTTGATAAAGCATTTCAAGAAGAATACCTTAACTGGCAGAGCACAGAAGAAGGAGTTAGCGTTTATAATACTTCACAGAAGGAAAATGAAGTTCAAGAACACTTTTTTAAAAGATTCAAGAATAACTACTTTAACCAATACAGTAAGCTAGGAATTGCGAGTAAAGAAATGCTACTCAAGTGGGAAGCAGGCGATCCAGAAATAAAAGCACTTTGGGAGAAGATGAACGGTTGGGTCTATAGTGGATTCAATACGACTTATGATGCGCTAGGCGTTGATTTTGATTCTACCAATTATGAATCAGACACATACTTACTCGGAAAAGAATTTGTTGAAGAAGGGATAACAAGAAAGGTGTTCTACAAGGAACCGGACAACAGTGTTTGGGCAGATCTTGAAGATGCCGGGATGGATAAGAAAATTGTCCTCCGTAGCGATGGAACCTCTGTCTATATGACACAAGATATAGGGACGGCACATCAGCGGTATGCCGATCATAAGATGGATAACCTCGTCTATGTAGTAGGCGACGAACAAGATTACCACTTCAAGGTATTGTTTGAGATTCTCAAGCGATTAGATGAGCCTTACGCAGCTAACTTATTTCATCTCTCATATGGTATGGTTGATCTACCTACAGGTAGAATGAAATCTCGAGAAGGAACAGTTGTAGATGCTGACATTCTTATAAAAGAAATTATAGATGAAGCGAGAAAATCAGCTGAAGCTAGAGGTGGCCTAGAAGGTGTAGCTGATAAAGAAAAAGAAGAAATATATCGCAAAATAGGATTAGCAGCTCTCAAGTTTTTTATTATCAAAGTCACGGCTAAAAAGAGAATGACCTTTGATCCTAAAGAGTCCGTAGACATGCAAGGCCAGACAGGGCCTTATGTCCAGAACGCATATGTACGTATCAGATCTATTTTACGACGACTGGATGAGGATATGCAAGCGCAATTGACAGATTATAACCTGGCAGATTATAAGGGAGATTTTCATGAATCAGAACGAGACATTCTGTTACAATTAGAAACATTCCCAGTCATAATATCAGACTCACTTAAAAAGTATGATCCATCGTTGATGGCTAACTTTTGTTATTCATTAGCCAAAGCATACCACAGATTCTATCATGATTGTAGAATTTTAAATCTTGAGGATCAAGATCTTAAAAAGATGCGTTTAATATTGAGTAAGTCAGTAGCTGATGTATTGTCTAGATCAATGAAAATGATAGGCATCGAGATGCCAGAATACATGTAATATTTTATACAAGAATTCCACTTAATTTAATAAGACTCTTATACTATTATGAGCGAAGTAACAGAACCTCAAAAGTCAAATCACTTTATTCAAGATATAATTGAAAAAGATATTTCTGCAGGTAAAAATGAAGGAAGAATACATACCCGTTTTCCTCCTGAACCTAATGGATATCTCCATATTGGCCACTGTAAAGCTATCTGGATCAACTTTGAATTGGCTAAGCAATATGGTGGTAAAACTAACTTAAGGTTTGATGACACTAACCCCGTTACTGAAGATACAGAGTATGTCGAAGCGATAAAGAAAGATATCAAATGGCTAGGTTATGAGTGGGATAGTGAGCCTAAGTTCACGTCTAATTATTTTGATCAACTCTATGCTTTTGCTGAGGATTTGATTCAGAAAGATCTGGCTTATGTAGATGACTCTAGTGCTGACGTAATAGCGATTGAAAAAGGTACACCTACAGAACCCGGAAAGCGTAATGCGAATAGCGAAAAGTCAACAGAAGAAAACTTAGAACTTTTCAGGAAAATGAAAGCTGGTGACTTCCCTGATGGCGCCATGGTTCTCAGAGCTAAGGTAGATATGGAAGCGCCTAACATGCTTATGAGAGATCCTGTTATATACAGAATCAAGCATGCGCATCATCATAATACGGGAGACAAGTGGTGTATATACCCGATGTATGATTTTGCACATGGACAGTCTGATGCGATCGAAGGTATCACACATAGTCTATGCTCATTAGAGTTTATGCACCATAGACCATTCTACAACTGGTGTATAGACAAGCTAGAAATTTTTCCTTCTCAGCAGACAGAGTTTGCTCGTATGAATGTAGCTTATATGATTACGTCCAAGCGTAGATTATTGAAACTCGTAGAAGGAAACTTTGTTACATCATGGGACGATCCACGGATGTGTACCTTATCCGGAATGAGAAGAAGAGG
>JALZVB010000154.1 GCA_023300835.1 Saprospiraceae bacterium
AAAAGAAAAAACAACAATTACAGGTATGCGTTGAAAAGCCTATCTTTGCAACTTTTTGAATTAAACCTACATCTAAATGGATAACAAGTTTCTAAAAAAACTAGGACTCAATAAAACTAATGAAGGCACTTTTACGGGCCTCAAAAACGTCGCAGGCAAAGGTGAATACATCACCTCAATCTCTCCTGTAGATGGTAAAGAAATAGGTAAGGTAAGATCCACTACCAAAAAGGAATACGAGAAAGTTATCAAAACAGCTCAATCTGCATTTCTAAAATGGAGAGAAGTTCCTGCACCTCAGAGAGGAGAAATTGTAAGACAATATGGTAATGCGCTTAGAGAAAATAAAGATGCATTAGGAAGACTTGTTTCTTATGAGATGGGTAAGTCTCTACAAGAAGGTTGGGGAGAAGTACAAGAGATGATTGATATCTGTGATTTTGCCGTAGGTTTATCAAGACAATTATATGGTCTTACAATGCACAGTGAGAGACCTAATCATAGAATGTATGAGCAGTACCATCCACTAGGAATAGTAGGTATTATATCTGCGTTTAACTTTCCAGTAGCCGTATGGGCTTGGAACTCTATGATCGCCATGGTATGTGGTGATGTATGTGTATGGAAAGGAAGTGAAAAAACACCGCTCTGTACTGTTGCTTGTCATAACATTCTACAAGACATACTTAAGAAAAACGATGTTCCAGAAGGAGTATCTTCTATCGTAACGGGTGATTATGTAATAGGTGAACTCATGACTAAAGATGCAAGACTGCCTCTTATATCAGCTACCGGTAGTAGCCGTATGGGTAGAGTTGTAGGCGCTGAAGTTGCACAACGACTAGGTAGATCTTTATTAGAGTTAGGTGGTAACAATGCTATTATTATCACACCAGATGCAGACCTTAACCTTGTTCTTACGGGAGCCGTGTTCGGCGCAGTAGGAACTTGTGGACAGAGATGTACATCGACAAGAAGACTTATCATACATGAGAAAATGTACGATAAAGTGAAGAAGATTCTAACGACGGCTTATGCACAATTGAAAATTGGTGATCCATTGAACCCTAAAATGCACGTAGGACCACTTATAGATCAAGATGCTGTCGCTAGTTATCAAGATACGATTGCCAAAGTAAAAGAAGAGGGCGGTACTTTCTTAATAGAAGGCGGTGTTCTCAAAGGTAAAAAATACGCAAGTGGTTGCTATGTCAAACCATGTGTAGCAGAAGTAAGTGCTAACCTACAGATTGTTAAGCATGAAACATTTGCACCGATACTATATATGATGAAATACAGAGGCGGATTACAGAATGCTATCAAAATTCAGAATAACGTACCTCAAGGGTTGTCTTCAGCTATTATGACAACCAATATGAGAGAAGCTGAATTGTTCTTATCTACAGCCGGTTCTGATTGTGGTATCGCAAACGTAAACATCGGAACAAGTGGTGCTGAAATAGGCGGCGCATTCGGTGGAGAAAAAGATACAGGTGGCGGAAGAGAATCAGGTTCTGATTCTTGGAAAGCATACATGAGAAGACAGACCAATACCATTAACTACAGTACTGAATTGCCATTGGCGCAAGGAATTAAATTTAAACTGTAAGTGTAATATATAGTTTAAAGTATAAATTAAATAGCCTCCAGATTGGGGGCTATTTTTTTCTATTAATACATAATAAAGCATAGCTCTTACTTTAGTAAATGAATGACCTTTTCATATTATACAATCAGGGTTCTATAAAAGGAAGGACCTGATTATGACATCTAAAACAAAGAAACAAACCCAAAGTGCGCCTTAGGCCGACCAAAGTCATAACCCTCACTAGGCGTCCTCCCCACAGCTACCGAGAAGTTAAACAAGCCTAACTTAGTTTCGATTCCCAGACTTCCGCCTAGGCCACTGACCAGTGTAGGGGACCCCGAATCCAAATCTTCGATAAATCCAATGTCAATAAATGGGAAACTTATATAAGAGTTGTTGGACAATAGTAAACGGTATTCTATACTGGTTATTCCATAATAACTTGTAAAGATCGAAGCTTCATCAAAACCTCTCAAAAGCTTATGACCGCCTATCTGGAATTTTTCATTGGTGAGAATAGCTTGTGAGGAAAACCTGTAACCGGCTTTGAGAAACAAGGCGATCGCTCCACGCTGCGCAACAGGGATAAAGTGACCTGCAGCAGTTATGATATCGTATCGCGGTGTATTGAGTTGCCTCTGATCATAAGCCGTGCTATCTAGAGAAAGGATTGTGCTGTTAAGCAAAATTTTCTTTTGCCCTGCAGCTCCTCTGAATAAGAATTCCGTTCCTCTTCTTGGATTGAACCGATAGTCTAGTGTTGAGACGTACGCTTCTATAGATATACCCGTTTGTTTTATATCTAGTGCTTCTGGCAAGCCGTTATTTAGAACTGCAGCAGTGTCTATTCCTATCAATCGAGAACTTTCGTTGACCCATGATACTTTGACATAGTCGCTACTATTCAGTAAATAACTGACACCTAATTCAGATTCTACCGTCTGGAAGTTTGTGCTGTTTCTAAGTATAGAAAAATCCAAATCTACAGCCAATGGCATATCCAGAATATAAGGATAGTTAAACTTGAATTCCAAACGTTGTTGCTCTGGTCTGAGTTTTTCAAAATTAAAATAAATGTATTCTCCGTACCCCAATTTATTCTTCATCTCCGCTTTAAAGTCCAATGACAAAAACAGGCTCTGCGCTCCCAAAGCAGTTGTCGGAATAACACCAAATATCAAATCAAATCGACTGGCATTCTGTGGTTTGAGATACAGGTTAAGAGAAGCATAATCATAATTAAAGCTCAATGCAGGGTCTTTCTCTACTTTCAGAAAAGAAAGGTTCTCAAGCTTTTGTGTTACTTTTTCTATTTTGCTGTGATTGTAGGTTTCACCTTGGAACAGTTGTAGGTAATTTCTGAGATAGCCGTTTCTTATCTTTACGTCTCCATGTAAGATGAGAGAATCTAGTATTATACGATGCCCTTGATCCACTTCTAAGTGTCCGATCACCTTACCTTTTTCAAGAGAAAAGTCTTTTATTCTCATCTTGGCAAAAGGAAAACCATTGTCTCCGTAATAATCTCGCAGCCTTTTTCTAGCAGAAAGAAACGCAGCAGAAGAGTTAGGCACAGTAATATCTAGTCGCTTAAGCAAGTCCTCGTCTATAGAGTCCATTTTGATATCATCAAAGGTGTATTGCGGTCCGATATGTACATAAGCCCTGAGGGTATCGCTATCAGCATTGTCAGAGTTATCATTAGAGTTATTATTTGGCGTAAGCTTATCTACACTGATAATTGAATCTATCTCTGCTTCTAGATAGTCAGCTTCTATAAGCGCTGAGACCCAATTGTTAAGTGTTTCTTGCTGACTTCTCTTTACGGTTAATATTGAATCACGGAATTCATAATCAGAATCACAGGTTTTGACCAATATGATTTTCTGTCCCCAACCAAAAAAGTAGAAGAAAGTGATTAATACCGTAGATGCTATCTGTTTAATAGACAATTATTGAGTTCTTTGTGACAAAGATAACGTGTATGGCAGGTATTTATGTACATATTCCATTTTGTAAGCAAGCATGTCATTATTGTAACTTTCATTTTTCGACTTCTCTATCTCTCAAAGAGACAATAATCACGGCCCTTATCAAGGAAATAACCATACAACAAGGCTATCTTGATGGTGCGGAAATCAACACAATTTATTTTGGTGGAGGTACACCATCTTTATTAGAAATTAAGGAATTGGCCCTTATTTTAGAGACAATATATAAACTCTACCCTGTCTCTTCCGCAGCAGAGGTGACATTAGAAGCCAACCCAGATGACCTTGACCTTGCAAAAACACAAGCCCTCAAGTCGATCGGTATCAATAGATTAAGTATCGGTATACAGAGTTTTGTGGAAGAGGACCTCGTGTGGATGAACCGTTCACACTCAGCAGCGCAAGCATATAGATGTATAGAAAATAGTTATCAGGCGGGTATAACCAATCTGTCAATTGATTTGATTTTCGGGAGTCCCACAACTTCTGACAAGAGTTACTTGAATAACCTAGAAACCGCTACAGGACTAGGAATACCTCACTTATCATGTTATGGTCTTACGGTAGAGCCACATACGGCCCTAGAAACAATGATAAAAAAGGGGAAAACCATAGGACCAGATAATGATACCGAAGCCCGACAGTTCCAGTTAACAATGGACCACCTAAAGCATCATGGTTACGAACACTATGAAATTTCCAATTATTGTAAAGACCAGCAATATGCTAGACATAATACCGCCTACTGGAAACAGGTGCCGTATCTAGGTATTGGCCCCTCTGCACATTCTTTCAGAAAACAAGAACGAGCCTGGAATATCGCTAACAATGTCAAATATATCAATGCACTAGACCAAGGCGTTGTGCCACAAACATTTGAACAATTGACCGCTCGAGACCTGTATAATGAGTATCTACTTACGGGCCTCAGGACGATGTGGGGTTGTAATGAAGACGTATTGGCAGCCATGTCCGCAGCTGTCTATTCTTATTTTTTGACTTCCGTCAAAAGCGCTAT
>JALZVB010000155.1 GCA_023300835.1 Saprospiraceae bacterium
TAATAGATTAAACAAAAAAAAACGCCTCTTTCGAGGCGTTTTTTAAATAGTCAATATTTTAAAATCTAATATTATTTTAACATTAGTACTGTAGTCTTCAAAGGGTATTAATGGGGTTAATAAACCGTTACTGTTGACGAATACATTTCTCTATCTCCGTCAGCGTCAAAAATAAATACGTAGTCTCCTGGATCTAATAAACTCTTTCCAATGTTCATTCTATCTGAGCCTACTGGCAAAAGATAAACCATATTGTCAAGCTCATCATAGATTCTTATCTGAGTTGTTTCAACTTTAGTTAAGAAAAATAAGTCTTCTTTCTCAGCACTATATTCTGCCTTTAAGAAGAAGTTGAAATCCATCTCGGAGTTTACTTTAATTGAAATTGCCTTTGTGTCTAACACAGTAAGGTCGTCTGCATCTGTTGTAGGTCCAGTGCCTACTGCAAATCCAGCAAAGAGGACAGTCATAAGAACTGCTACTAAACTAATTGTCTTTCCCATTATCTAACTAATTACATTATTAAAAAAAATATACATTCTCATCAGTCATGATGCAAATCATATGCCAATAATGTCTAATACCATACAAACTTGAGAATCTGGTATAATTACAATTGAATTAAATGTGAGGTGATATCTATTTTCGGGTTGAAATTATTTTCAAAGATAAGGCTACGACTACGTTTCTGTCTTAAACTTAAGGAACTGCGCTGAGAAGAATTTATGCGACATATAATGATTAGAATTTAATCCTAGGTTGTAATTAATACCATTAAACATCAGAATACCGTACATATTATAATAGAATCCAGTGCAGAGTCTTAAAACTTCAATTGGCGAAGCATAAAAAAGAGCTCTATCGACACAAGTTCAATAGAGCTCTTAGGTAATATACCATTAAGGTATATTAGAATATTAAGTATGTCTTAGTTAGCTGGAGCAGCAACTTCTGCACCTGCTTCTTTATCAACAGTACCTTTTATTGTTACATAACTGTTAACAGGGTCTGTGTTAGCCGTAATAGTAATTCTTTTAGATTGGATCTGTCCACCTACTTTACCTTTGTTCTTAGAATCGAATTGTACTTCGATTTCACTTGATTCTCCTGGTGCGATAGGATCTCTAGGCCATGATGGTACAGTACAACCACATGTTGCCTTAGCGTTACTGATTATCAATGGCTCTTGACCAGTGTTTGTAAATTTAAAAGTTCTGTTAACTTTTTCACCTTCCATGATCGTACCGAAATCGTGCTCAGTATCTGTAAACTCAATAGATGTGATAGGACCTGCAGGTACTGCTGGCTCTTCTCCACCTGGAGCTGCTGCTGTAGGAGATGTTGCTGCTGGTACAGATGGTGTTGTTACTGCATTAGCAGCTGCGTCAACTGCAGATGATGCTGTATCGTTCTTGCAAGAAGCCATTGCCATAAGGCCTAAAATGAATAAAAAACTTAAGTGTTTCATTATCTGAATTTTTGTTATTTAAATATGGTGCAAATATATAGTTTAAAAAGACATGTTTAAAGTCTTCATTCCCTTTTGTTTACATTGTTAACAAGCGATTAACAAATACTTAGCTGTGGATTTTAATTTGCTGCTGATTGGCGACATTTATTCAACGGTTTTCTTCTTGGAAAATGGCAACTTTTGGTAAAGCTCATTAGATAGAAATGTTGATTTTACTGGGTTTTATTTACTGGTGAGCTCTTTTTTAAGGAATTTTGACAACTCGGATACGGCATTATACCTATGAGATATCGTATTCTTAGTTGCTGGTGGGATATTAGCAAAAGTAGACTCATATCCTTCAGGTATAAATATGGGATCATACCCAAATCCCTCATCGCCTGATAATTCATTGGCAATTTTACCATTTACAATTCCTTCAAATAAGTATTCTTGGCCCTCCCATAATAATGCAATGACTGTACGGAAACGAGCTGTTCTATCCATTTTCCCTTCAAGGTTTTTAAGTAATAGGCTCATATTAGCGTATGCATCCTTGCTTTCTCCAGCATATCTGGCGGTATTGACGCCTGGCGCCATATCCAGCGCTGTTACTTCTAGACCTGTATCTTCACTGAAAACATTGTAGTGCCTGAGGCTTTTAGAAATTGTTCGGGCTTTGATAAGTGCATTTTCCTCTAGCGTATCACCTGTTTCTGGTATATCATGGAAATAGCCCATATCCTTGAGACTTCTCACCGTAATACTAGGAAGAAATAAAATATCAGCCAGTTCATTGACTTTATGTTCATTGCCAGTAGCAAATATCAATTCATTTACCATTTCTTATTTTTTAAACCTCTGTTGTAAGGCCGTCCATAACTTCTTTTTGAATGCAGGCTTACTTGTCAGATCAGTAAGACCATGGCTCAGTAATAATGCATATGTCTCCGTATTATAGAAGTGATAGCCTTTTATAGAGCCATTGATGCCTATCTTTCTTGGGTTTATCCCAAACCCAATAACCTCCTTAATGTTTTTACTTTCTCCTTGAGCAAGATTGTATTGGCCATCTTCTTGAAGTAATACCAATGAGACATCTTTATCCATATCTAGACCAGAAGCATTAAGAATCTTGATCAATAACGCCGAATTACTATCATAATCCTCCTTGAGTAATACAACGAGAACCGTAGCCGTATCTTCTCCTTTATGCAGGAAAGCTGTAGATTCGGGGATTTTATAAGTCTGGAAATCAAAGAATTTTGTATTCAAAATATAGAAATTGACTTTAAGGTAATAATTCAATAATAAGCCCCTTCTTTAGAGAGGTTAGGTTGATAGATTTGACATAAAATTAACTAAATTTGCGATCTCAAAATATACCTGAAATATGACGTAAGTGCTCATATTTCTTTGCTTAATAATAACGACGCTGCAATAGTCATTGTTTTACCAAAAGTTACAAGAAAAAAGCCCCTATGATTGAAAATTCTTCGCTACCTATCCAACGTGTAAAACATTCTAAGATTGATTCTTTGGATTTTGATAATATCCCTTTCGGCAGATCATTTACGGATCATATGTATACGGCTGACTATAGCGACGGAAAATGGTCTAATGCACAGATAATCCCATTTCAGAACTTTTCTGTACATCCTGCTAATATTGCATGGCACTACGGGCAAGCTATATTTGAAGGGATGAAAGCAACAAAATCTATAGATGGCAACCCGATGTTATTCAGACCTGAAATGCACAGCGAAAGAATTAACAAGTCAGCAGATAGGATGGCTATGCCTAATTTTCCAATAGAAATGTTCATGGAAGCCGTTCAAGAATTGGTCAAACTAGAGAAAGATTGGATTCCTGCAAAAGAAGGCAGTGCCTTATACCTGAGACCTTACATGGTAGCCATGGATGAGTTTATAGGTGTCCAGATATCTAGCACTTATAAGTTTGTTATTTTCTGTTGCCCTGTAGGACCATATTACAGCAAACCTCTATTGCTAAAAGCCGAAGACAAATATATCAGAGCCGTAGCAGGTGGAACTGGAGAAGCAAAAGCAGCAGGAAATTATGCGGGTTCTCTTAAACCTACCCAATTGGCCAAAGAAGAAGGTTTTGATCAAATTATGTGGCTTGATGCCAAAGAATTCAAATACATACAGGAAGTCGGAACGATGAATATCTTCTTTGCTTTCGGAGAGAAAATAGTAACACCTAGCACGGATGGCGCTATTCTTAAAGGCATAACGAGAGATTCTATT
>JALZVB010000156.1 GCA_023300835.1 Saprospiraceae bacterium
ATTGAGTCTGGTATGCTGGAGGATGGAACAGCAATAGGAATGGGATTAGCATCAGCTGTCAATAGACTTAAAGAAAGTAAAGCCGAAAGTAAAGTCGTTATATTACTAACCGACGGTGTTAATAATGCGGGTTATATCAAGCCTATGACTGCTGCAGAAATTGCAAAAGAAATAGGCGTTAAGGTTTATACCATAGGTGTCGGGAGCATGGGTAATGCTGTTGCTCCAATAAGTAAGAGACGTGATGGCAGATTTGTTTATGGAATAACTCGTGTAGAAATAGATGAAGAACTTCTGACAGAAATATCTAATTTAACTGGAGGTAGATATTTCAGAGCAACTGATGAAGAGAGCCTACAGAAAATATATGATTATATAGATACACTAGAAAAAACTGAAATTGAAGTTTCTGTATTTAAACGATACTCAGAAGATTTTAGAAAATTCTTAGCAATAGGTTTGCTTTTACTTTTTATAGAATGGATAACCAAATTAACCATTTTCAGAACGATCCCTTAGATTATGTTTAGGATAGAAGAAGGTTACGTATTATATTATCTGATTATCATTCCGATAGGATTCCTATTGGTATGGCTGTCTATGGAGTGGAAAAAGAGAGCTATTGGTAAAGCAGGTGATTATGCTGTTTTCTCAAGACTCTTTCCAGATTGGTCAGCAACTAAAGAATGGCTCAAAGCCAGTATGATATTGTTGGCTCTAGCGTTATCACTTGTCGCCTGGGCAAATCCGCAGTGGGGAACAAGAAAAGAAAAAGTCAAGGCCAAATCATCTGACGTTATAATTGCGATGGATATCTCGCAGAGTATGATGGCTGATGATGTGTCTCCCAATAGAATGGAAAGGTCCAAGAGATTTGTCACTGAATTGATTAAAAAACTCAAAGGAGAACGCATAGGTCTTATCTTTTTTGCAGGAAGCGCCTACCTACAGATGCCATTGTCCAATGACTACGCAGCCGCAGAATTGTATGTCAAAAGTTCAAGCCCCGGACAAGCGGGTACACAGGGAACTGTCGTTGCTGAAGCCATAGAACTGGCAGGTACATTATTCGGAAAAGAAAACCCTACACAGAAAGCCCTTATTCTTATCTCTGATGGAGAGAACCATGAGATGGAAGCCATAGAAGCTGCAGAGGAAAGTTACAATAATGGTATGCATGTGTATACACTAGGTGTTGGAACTCAAGAAGGGGCATTTGTTCCTGAGAAAGATAAAAACGGTAAGACGGTTTATAAAAGAGACGCCGCTGGAAACCCCATAAAGAGTGCTCTTAATGTAGGCCTACTGCAAGATGTCGCAGAAGCTGGTGGCGGAAAATTCTATATGATTGACCAGACGTTTTCCGCACTGAGTAAGCTCGATTCAGAAATAGATAAGCTAGAGAAACAAGAAGTAGAACACCGTTCATTTACAGATTACAATAGTTATTTCCAATACTTTTTATTCTTGGCTATTCTACTGTGGATACTAGAATACCTGATGAGTAATAAGTCTGGTAAGAAAGGTGATTGGAAAAAAGTTCTAGGGATATAAGATACATACATGAGAATATTAAGTCACATATTAGTTATAATTCTAGCATGCCTCGTGAGTCAAAGTGTGACCGCTCAATCGGCTAATGAATTTCTTATAAGTGGTGACGCTAGATATCAAGCGGGTGATTTTGGTTCAGCAGAAGAACTGTATCGTAAAGCGACGCAACAAGAGAGCTCTCTTGCCTCTAATTATAATCTAGGAAATGCTACCTACCAGCAAGAAAGGTACGAGGAAGCTGTGGACTATTATATGAACGCCGCTAAGAAAACGGAGTCTCTTACACAAGAATCAGATGCCATGTATAATCTAGGCAATGCTTATTTCAATAGTGAAAAACTTGAGGAAGCTATCGATGCTTACAAGCAAGCGATAAGACTCAATCCTGATAACAAAGAAGCTAAATATAATCTAGCGATATGTAAAGAGATCATGAAACAAGCTAAGCAGCAACCTCAAGATCAACAGCAACAACAAGAGAATCAAGATCAGGAGAATCAGGATCAAGAGAACCAGGAGGAAAGTGATCAGGAGCAGGAGCAACAAGAAAATCAGGATCAAGAAAATCAAGATAGCGGAGACAAAGAAGAAGAAAAAGAGCAGGAAGAACAAGAAGAAGAGAAGCAAGATTCTACACAACAACAAGAAGATGGAGGAGAAGCTAATTTTGACAGTACTAGGCTAGAAAAGCAAACCTTAGATAGCCTTGATGCGGCAAAGTTGTTACAGATTATCCAAAGTGAAGAACTGAAAGTTCAAGAGAAATTGAGAAAATGGAATGGGAACAGGAAGAAGCCAGAGAAGGATTGGTAAGGTTAAGTGTTGTGGAAATTTAGAATTAAGAAAACTTTAAACGCTAAGTTTTCTAACATTTGTTGACAAGTATATTTCTCTTGAGTATTTTGCATATCAAACTCCCAAATTATGCATTTTAGAAATGTATTTATATTTCTTGTTTTTATACTACCCTCACTTTGCATGGCGCAAACGTTCACCATTAATGTCAGTTCAGACTCAGTGTTAATAGGTAATTATATTAAGGTAGCTTTTGAGATAGAAAACTTGGATGGTAAGTTTGAAGCGCCTTTTTTTGACGGGATGACAATAATAAGTGGTCCTAACGTAAGTAGTTCTATGCAGATAATAAACGGTTCTAAAACCAGTCGGCAAACTTATACTTATCTTGTCAAGCCAGAAGATATTGGCGTCTATACCATTACGCCAGCTTATTGCGTGACTGCTGATAAGACATATGAGACACTTCCTACAATAATCAGTGTAAATCCTAATCCTGACAATATCATTGAGCAACCGGAGTCACAGAGAAGCAATTTCTTTTTTAACTTTGACAGTCCTTTTGGTAATCTTCAAGAGGACAGAATGCAGAAAAAGAAAGACGTAGTACCAGCACCTAATACTAAATCAAAACGTAAGAGAAATCTAAGAAAATTATAGATGTTTAAAAAACTCATTTTTACAACTTTACTTCTTTTAATTGCAGCATTTGTAATAGCTCAGAAACCTAAGTTCTATGCTAAAACAGATGCGAGAAAAATAGTAAAAGGTTCATACATTGAAGTTACTTTCCATCTTGACAGCGCTGAGGGTAAAAATTTCAGACCTCCTAGTTTTACAGGGTTTGATGTTATGTCTGGTCCTTCCACTTCTAGTTCCATGCAGATTGTAAATGGTGCGGTATCTAAAAACTGGTCTGTATCATATGGTTTGCAACCTAAGAAAATAGGTCGCTTCAATATAGGGCAAGCCACTGTTAATGTTAATGGTAAAACAATGACCTCACAGAGTATATCTATAGAAGTTGTCAAAGGAAGCGACAAACCTGTCGACCAATCGAAACAAGTATATGTTAGAGCAGAAATTTCAGATACAACCTGTGCCGTAGGTCAGCAAATCATTGTTGATTACAAGTTGTATACACAATTGGATGTTAAGCAAGCAGGCTTCAGTACTGAACCTGAGTATGATGGATTCTATGTCGAGCAATTGCAAGCTAAACGGGGCGGCATGACTAGAGAAATTATTAATGGTGTTGAGTACTTTGTCCAATCACTGAGAAAGGTAGCCTTGTTTCCACAGCAAACAGG
Source organism: Saprospiraceae bacterium (assembly GCA_023300835.1). Lineage (GTDB taxonomy): Bacteria > Bacteroidota > Bacteroidia > Chitinophagales > Saprospiraceae > RFSX01. The sequence continues at coordinate 3,660 of JALZVB010000156.1, forward strand.
TACCTATACAATTTCCGCAGTTAGTATTAATCTAGGGATTGCAAAGGCAGGGGCAAGACAAGGTTTTTTCTTTAATAATAATCTTATCAGAAGAAATGCAAATACAAGATCTCATAATATTATTGTAACGGATCCTCCAGCAACAGCACTTCCGTTTTCTGGTGCAGTAGGATCATACAGTATGCAAGTCTCTTCTGCCAAAAGAAGTATCACAACTGATGATGCGATAATGGTTAATATGAAATTAGTTGGAAATGGAGATAACAAAACCGTGCTTGCGCCTAAGTGGGAACTTCCTGATGGACTAGAAATGTATGACCCCAATATTATAGAAGACGAGGTGTTCAATGGTACTGACCAGATTCAGCATAGAAAAGTATTTGAATATCTAATCGTTGCCAAAAAGCCAGGCACTTACAAGTTGAAACCTACGTTTACTTATTTCAGTCCAGATAGTAATGACTACATAACTGTTACACAGCAATTGGCATCTATCAGAGTAGCTCAAGGAAGTAACAGTAATGCCAATATTGTTCAATCTACTGATAAGCAGATTGAAGGAATATATGAAACTTCTAGTTTTTCTTCTCCTACAGTTAGTGTTTATAATAGCTGGTGGCATAAGCTTATGTTAGGCATGTTTTTTATCGGGGCTCTTGGAATTTATGGTTATGGACAACATCTTGAAAAGTCTGGGAAAAGAGATCCTGAACTTATCAAAAAGAACAAAGCCTATAGCGAAGCCGTCAAAAGACTAGAGAAAGCACAGTCCTATAAAGCCAGTGATAAAAGCAAAGAATTTCATGAAGAGATTGTTGTTTCTCTTAAGAAGTATCTCAACGATAAACACAATATTCCAGCGCTTCATATCAATAAAGGAGAACTCATAAGTCAACTAGAAGAAAAGTCAATTGATACCGCATTGATCGGCCAATTAGAAACGATTATTGATCAAGCAGAAATGGCTATTTATGCGCCTGGTCTAACTAAAGGCATGGACTCTATATATGAGGATAGTCTTAAGTTTATGGCTGAGATGGAAGGGTAGGAGTAGTATTAACACTTTTTTCTATT
>JALZVB010000157.1 GCA_023300835.1 Saprospiraceae bacterium
ATTGATGGAACGGAAATCATATTGCCTTATCAAGCGACAGACACCATAAAAAATAGGAGAGACTGTGACTCTATTTACGTAGAACATAGTTATGAAAAGGCTACGCCAATAGAACTGAGTAATCTGGCAGATACCATTTTTAGCTCTGTAGGGGATACCGTTACAGTAGATATAATAACAGCGAATATTATAACTGATATCGTTTGGGAGCCCATCGGCCAAGTGGATAGTCCTTTTTCATTAGCAACAGAACTCTATATAGTAAATGATCTAACCTATAGCATATACATTCAAGATGAACATGGCTGTGATACAACACTATCTATTACAATAATTACAGAGGCAAAAACCACAGCGATTTATATTCCCAATATTATAAGTACAACATCAGAATCCATAGACAACACCTTCTATCTCCAGACAGATAATGATTCGGAAGTCAACTATGACTTGAGTATTTATGACAGATGGGGAAACCTTATGTACATCAGAGAATCACTTACGGCTAACAACGCCAGCTCAGGCTGGGACGGTAGATTCAATAACCAGCTGGTAGCAGCAGGTGTCTATGTTTATCTTGTTAAGGTTATGGGGGAAGAAGGTGTTAGAGCGGGAAGTGTTACTGTGGTACGGTAGTGAGTTGCTTTATAGACCCTGAGGCAGTTTCTCAAAAGAGAAATAAAAAAAGCTCCTATAAGGAGCTTTTTTATTATTCTCTAGAAAAAGTAATCCTTAAGAGAAGAACTGCTCACTGATGATTTTACCATCTTTTACTTCATACATACAGATCTCTGTAGACTTAGCTCTAGGTCTTCCTTTCATTTCGCTATCTACAGTCATTTTCATAGTAAACCAGTTCCCAGCAATTGTAGGCTTAGATATTTCCATACCATAGACTTTAGTGTTTTTAGCCCAAAATTCACCTTTCTTTTTTATATTAGTTAACCCTTTGGTAAGTCTCGGTGTCCATCCAAATGGTTCTACACTTATTGCATCTTGAGCATAAAGTTCTTTCTGTGCTTGTGCCCATTTACCTTTCTTGCATAGCTCTACAAGTTGGTTGGCAATTTTTTGCGTTGTCATAATACTTTTGTTATGTTTTTTAACTAAGAAAATTTCGTGTGCGAAGCTAATAAAAAAACCTAATAAGTATTGTTAAGACTTGCTAGTTGACTTGTTAAGGTTGCACCTATAGTTTAAAAAAACATGTTGTTGTAACCGTTGACAACGGAATTACTTACTGATACTACCTGAACCAATTTTCTTCGTGTCTTTTGTGGAAGGATTCCCGCGATATACGATGTCACCAGAACCCGTTACTCGAGCATGCAGGCTTTTATTACTTACAACGGCGACATCACCAGATCCAGCTACTGAGGCAGTCGTATTATTAGCCTCTAACTTGAATGCGTGAATGTCTCCAGAACCAGCGAGCTTGGCAACCAGATCATGGGTTGTTCCTTTCAACGTTAAATCCCCAGAACCAGCCACACGGCACTTTATAGAATTGGCTTCAATATCTATAGTGACATCTCCTGAGCCAGCCATAGTAGCATCGAAATTAGTAGATGTAATCGTGTCCTCAGTCCATAGATCTCCCGAACCAGATAGTGATACATTATCAATATCCATGAAAGGAATAGTAATCTTTATTGTCTTTTTCCAATTCGGTTTAAGGTTAACTCTCTTTTTTGTTTTCACAATAAGCGTACCTCCTTTTACTTCTGTGATGATATATTCTAATAGATTTGATTCGCCTTCAAGTATTATTTTTCCTTCTTTTCCAGATACTAAAACATAATCAAAAGAACCTTTGCACTTTATTCCGCTATAGTCGCCAGTTGTTCTGGTTTCTGTAGTAATCTTTCCGTTTCCTTTTACCTTCTTACTTCCTAATTGTGCATGTGTTGAGGTCGCTATAAATATTAAAAGTGTGGCAGTTAATAAGATTAATCTTTTCATGTTAAAGTGGGTTAATTTTTTACCAAATCTTTACCAATCTTGTTTAGACCAATAAGGTCGCTAAATAAAAGGAGCTATAGTTGCCAATTAAAAGTAGAGAGGGCAAAGTCCCTCCCTAAAGTTAAAACTATTTTACTTCTTTTGATTTCATCATTTGATAAAATATAACTAGTCCAGTTCCTGCACCTACTATTGCCAGAGGAACAGTTGCTGCAGGGTGGTCTACTTGAAGCATTTTTTCTATGATCCCTCCAAGCACAAATCCTATACCGCCACCGATAAAGAATAAACCTGTTTTCAATCCACGTTCTGAGTTAGAGTACCCTTTTTCTTCAAGAATTTCTGCTGTTTGTCCACTTTCTATGAGTGACATCCTTTCTGCATGTCTTGTTGTGTACCTCATATAAATGAAGGTAATGATAGAACCAAATGTTCCGATAATTGCAAGCATTGGTACGAGATCATGTGCCATAATATTAATTTTTTCCCTTAGACGCAGACTAATTTGATGTGGTTACAGAAAAATGAAAAATTATTTATTAACTTAATGATTGATCACAAAACTCACTTGTTAAATACGGTACTTATTATTTATCCTTTCCTTATTTCTGTAACCAAACTTGAGTTGGCTACGTATTTAGCAAAATAGACTATTGACTGACTTACAACTTGTACAACAAACTCTTGGTGGCGACCAACAAGCATACAGTGCTCTGGTCCTTAAGTATCAAGATTATATGTACACAGTATGTCTTAATATGCTCAAGTCTAAGCCTGATGCCCAAGAGGCGACACAAGACACTTTTATAAAAGCTTATAAGAAACTTGACAGTTACAAAGATGCTTCTAAGTTGAGCTCATGGTTGTATAAGATCGCTTACAGGACTTGTCTAGATATGATTAGAAAGCGAAAACAAACTATAGACATAGATGAGGTATATAACCTAAGTGACCAAGGGTATGATGTTCAAAATAATATAGAAAAAGATCAAATGCATGAAACGCTAAATCTAGCTATTATGAATCTAAGGCCAAAGGAAGCGGCTTTGATTCAATTGTATTATCTAGAAGAGATGTCTGTAAAAGAAATATCTAAGTCTCTAGAGATTAACTTAAGCGCTGTCAAAGTAAATTTATTCAGAGCAAGGAAGAAGTTACTATGTATCGTTCAAGATCAATTTTCAGAATTGGAAAACTATTTAACCTAAGTCATTATGGAGTCAATAGAAAAATTAACGTGGCAATATATAGATGGGACAATAACTTCATCTGATAAACTCAAACTGGAGAATAGGTTAGCAGCTGACCCAATATGCAAACAAACTTATGACGACATAGTTGATCTGAATAAAAGACTAAAAACCATTGAAGTTGAAAAAGCACCAGCAATCATTATGTCAGGCGTAATGGATTCAATAAAGGATTATAAAAAACCAGTAGTAATAAAGCATGACTTTAAAGGTTTTACGTATATCGTTTCTGGAATGACAATGATATCTATATTATGCTTTATCGTGATTTACTTTGACAGTAATCCAATTGCAGCACCAAGGATAAATTACAACCTTGATCTCTCTGGAATTACATTACTTGAAACCGTTTCAATGCCGCAAGTACATGAATATATGACCTTTATTCCGTCTTATTATTCTATAATAATAAGTTGCTTACTAATCATGTTCTGGATGGATCAATTATTAAACAAAGTAAAGGTGGTCCAAAGCAGAAGCTAGAAACACCAAGTCATTTATTTAATCAGTTTTTCTACAGCTGCAATCATCTTATCTGCTTTGGCATAACCTTGGGCAACAACTGAGACGTTTTCTCCCTGTTGTAATAATATCGTAGGATAACTTCTGACACCTAGTGCAGCCGATCTCTGAAAATCTAATTTTACTTTTTCTTTCATTTCTTCTGAAGAAAAAAGCCTATTGAATTCAGCTGTATCAATGTCTAGTTCTGTCAAGATAGCGGTATAACTCTCTTTCAGATGAAGGTTTTTATTTTCTTTATAGAAAGCCGTTTGGGTAGCTTTAAAGAATGCCAATAATTTATTGGGAGCCATATCTCGTACAACAACATTAGCTCTACAAGGCGGTTCAGTATCGTATGTGATCTGCGAATTACTCAGAATGTCGTAGGTGAATTCTTGCCCACTGGCTTCATACACATGCTTCCAATGATCACGAAGAAAATCACCGAGATCACTCATTGTCTCAGTATTGTAAGGTCGCAAACCACCTAACACGATTTCCAACTCAACTGATGTACCTAAATGATCAATCGTTTTTTCTAGTTCTGGCGCAATACCATAACACCAAGAACACATGGGGTCTCCGATGTAAATTAGTTTAGGTGTAGGCTCTGATGATGGTGTTAACATAGCTATTAATAATAAGATGATCATGAGTGAGAATTAATTTCTGCTAATGTAATCACTCTTTTATAAACGACAATAGCAGTAATTGCTAATCAACATATGTTTCTTTTATTATTGCTTTGATTGCAATCTCTTCTTTTACACTTATCCTAGCTCCTATTTTTGTGATTCTTCTTTTATCGATAGTTCTGATTTGATCTAATGCTACTCGGCTTTCTCTACCTTCTGTCTGTATTTTAGTTCGTGTAGGATAATTACGAGCAGTTGTTGTCATCGGTGCGATTACAAGCGTTGCCAAGGATGAATTTAATTCCTGAGGTGATATTACAACACAGGGTCTTGTTTTTTTTATTTCTTTACCTATTGTTGGGTCTAGGTTTACAATGACGATTTGATATTGAGCTATTTCCATTCTTCAAATTCTTCTTCTTCAAAAACATCATTAATCATAAGTTTGTCGTCACCTAATTCATGCATTTTTTCAAACTGTTTAACCCATCCTTCTCGTGGGCTAGGAACAGGTTTAAGTAAAATATGATCAGATTTAAAGACAAGCTCTACCTTGTCTTTAAAGTCATACTTTTCTAAAATTGTTTTACTCAACCTTAAGCCTTTGGAGTTGCCTATTTGTATGATTTTCGTTTTCATTTAAAAGTTTGTGTAATTACAAAGTTACTACATTGCTTAAAAGAAAGCAACTCAAATAGGAAATGGATTAAAAATTACTCTTTTATAAATGGCCTTGTTATAGTTCTGCTTTCTGTATTCACTACGACAGTGTAGATTCCAGTAACATAAGCTGAGACATTTATTTCTTTAGGAATACTTCCAAATGACTCTACAATCTGACCTAAAGCGTTATAAATATAAACGGGTGATTCTATATTGAAAGGCACTGAAATGTTTAATATATTGTTCACAGGATTAGGAAATAACTCAAATTGAGTATCAGTAAGATCGCTAGTGGAAACAGAACTTCTTAATTTATATTGACTCAGATAGAGTTTGCTACTGTTTATTGTAAATGTGTAGAACTCATTTTTATCAGAATTGTAAGTGGATAATTGAGTATTTCTGTATGGGATGACTTCTGCGTTTACATATGGCGTTATTCTGATAGCCTCACCATTGTTAGAATCAATTTCATAAATAGAATTTCGTGTTGTTACAATGAGCTTGTCTTTCTCCACAACCATATCTATAACATTATAGATGCTGTCTATTGACCAGGAATGATCTAATTGAGCATCTAGTTTTGATATAAAACATAGACCATTATAATCATAGTCACTTGATACATAGATAGCATTCTCTGAGTCGGTTGCTGAAGTAGGATGTGCAATTCCAAAAAACTGAAAAGAATAATCAAGTTCTACGGTCGTTGAGATAGGGAAACTGTCGTCATACCTTTTCAGGTTATATTGTAGTGAGCCCCAGTCCATAACATAAAGCGCTGTCTCATCCGCATGGAAGTGAGAATAGTACTGGCCATAGCGGACCATTGTGTCTTTTGCGACAAGCACTCCTAGGGTATCAAATTCAGTTAATACATTGTTGTTATACCAGTATAGTTTGTCCTTACCGTTGGGTATAAGTTTGTTCCAATCATCGCTTGGAGAGGTATCCATAACCCATGATGTTGTACCATCAAGTTCTATTTTGGAAAGTTTATTATTTGTTTCATTAGATTCACGCATGTATAGAGAGGTATTAACGACTACTGATTCAATAGTTGATATTGAAGCTAAAGTATAAGACCATAAAGTTTCTCCTTGGGTATTCATTACACCATAAATGCTGCGTTCATTTTGTCGAGAACGATTTATATTAAAATAAAATAGCTCGTCTGTCGCATAATGAAGGGTCATACTTGTCCATTGGTTTTCAAAGGAGTCTGTGTCTTTTTTCCATGCCAACTGACCATTGGATACATCATAACCGTAGAGATTGTATTTGTCACTAGACATAACTGGTGTTTGATCTTTAGCGGCTATAACAAGAATGTCACCTACAAGTAAAACATCATCAATATTGGATGTAGACATCTCAATATTATCAAGCGTTAGTTCATCTAATGGCGTTTTCCATCCCAGATCAAATTGTGAAATCAGGGTAGATTGAAAAGCAAAAAAGACAAGTCCTGATATTATATGAAGCTTCATGGTATAGGTTTTTTTTAGAACACAGTTCAATTGTTAACACGAAGAAACCATATATCGGGTTGCCTTTTGTGCAGACTATCAAGAATTTTATTAATTCTCCTTGCGACCCGTAAACTTATCCATTGTTTTATATATACCGAGAACACTTCCTGCAAACCAATCAAAGAATCGAACAGGTAACAACGCTTGAGATAATCTAGTGACACGATAAATATAACCAGGAAGCGTTACCATAGTTTTGTTTTTCTCTATGGACTTTACTATTGCCAGCGCAGCAGGTTCAGGTTTAAGAATAGGGATGAGAGATTTTACCCCATCAAACATTCCTGTGTTGATGTAATAAGGCATAATGGTTGTCACGCCGATGTCTTTTTTTAACTTTTGCATTTCTATACGGAGGCTATCAGACCATCCCACAAGTGACCATTTGCTAGAGGCGTAGACTGACATTTTAGGGTTGGACAATAGTGCACTTGCTGAAGCAATATTACATATGTGCCCAGCATTTTTAAGCATCATGTCCTTTATGAACTCATGTGTGATCAACATTGGAGCTATGGCATTGATCTGCATAGTCTTCGTTATGTCATCATAGATAAGGTCATGGAAATATCTACCTGCAACAATACCAGCATTGTTGATGAGTACATCTATTGTACCATCTTCAGACTTGGTTTTTATTACTGTTTCTTTTATTTGGTCGTGATCAGAAACATCAACTTTGTATCCAGTAACTTTTCCTAAGTGCATAAAAGCTCTTACTGTTTCATTTATACGAGGTTGATCTATATCCCAGATAATTACTTCGGCACCGCGTTCAAGAAATAGTCTGACCATTATCTTGCCTATGCCACTTGCCCCACCGGTTATTAATACGCGTTTGTTTTTGAAGCTTTTCATGAGAGTTATTTGAGAAGATGAGTAGCGTTAAGTTATGTGAGCGGTCTAGCTACTTACGCAAATTCAGACAACTCTAGCCAACGGTCTTCTTTTTCCTCTATTTGTTTCTGTAAGGCGCCTAATTCCTGAGACAGTTTTGTGATTTCTTCAGCTGCCGGGGTGCCTGTCAAGAAAACTGCTTCTATCTTCTTTTTCTTTTTTTCTAGTTTAGCGATATCACTTTCTAAATTGAAGAACTCTTTCTTTTCGTTATAGTTAAGTTTTCTTACTTCTGGTTCGTCAGAAACTGTTTCTACTTTTTTTGGTGGTGCAGAATCTGCAATTTCTTTCTCTGTACTCTTGCCTCTATTGGCAGCTTTGAATTCCGAGTAGGTTCCATTAAAGTCTTTCAACCTTCCCTCTCCTTCTAGTACAAATAAGTGATCGACCAACTTATCCATAAAGAACCTATCGTGAGATATAACCAATAGACAACCTGGGAACCCTAATAAGAAATCCTCTAGTACATTTAGGGTTAATATATCTAAGTCATTGGTCGGCTCATCGAGTATTAGGAAGTTGGGATTCTTCATGAGGATACGCAAGAGGTGCAATCTTCTTTTTTCTCCTCCACTCAACTTAGAGACATATACTTGTTGCTGAGACCTTGGAAATAAAAATTTCTCTAGCAACGACTCAGCCGTCATTTTCTTTCCTTTTTCTAGAGGAATGTATTCTGCAATTTCTCTTATGGCATCTATGACTCTCAGGTCTTCGTTGAGATCTTCATTGCCTTGTGTATAGTGACCGAACACGACTGTCTCACCGACAACGACCTTACCTGCATCCGGTTTGATTTCTTGGGTCAGTAGTTTTATGAATGTTGTCTTTCCGACACCATTGGGTCCTGCGAGACCTACACGTTCTCCTTTTTTGAATTTGTAATTAAAGCCTTCTATGATTTTGAGATCATCAAATGACTTTCCTAGATTATGTGCTTCCAATATTTTACCACCCAGCCTAGCCATGTCGATATTGATAGACAACTCATCATCTACCAACTGTTTACTGGCCTTATCTTTTATCTCATAGAATTTATCTACCCTTGACTTGGCTTTCGTGCCTCTGGCTTGAGGCTGTCTTCTAACCCAGTCAAGTTCTTTTTTGTATAGTTTCTTAGTCTTAGCAAGATTGGCTTTATCGTTCTGTACACGATTAGCTTTCTTTTCAAGATAGTCAGAATAGTTGCCTCTATAAGTATGCAACTGCCCATCATCTAATTCTACAATCTCTGTGCAGACTCTTTCTAGAAAGTAACGATCATGGGTCACCATAAACAATGTTAGACTCTGCGTCCCAAGAAACACCTCTAACCATTCTATCATATCTAGATCGAGATGATTGGTCGGCTCATCGAGAATAAGGAAGTCAGGTTCTTCTATCAATAGCTTGGCTAATGCTACCCGCTTTTTCTGACCACCAGATAGCGTATTGACAGGCTGGTCAAAATTCTGAATCTTTAATTTGCCTAAAATCTCTTTTATACGAGCCTCTATATCCCAAGCCTTTAGGTTATCTACGGCTTCTACAGCGGCTTGTATGTCATCTTGTCTGTCCAATAAGGTCGCCAACTCCAGATTTTTAATAGCAGCTACTCTAGGATTATCAGAATCTAGAGCTGCCTCCAGGACAGTTACATTAGGGTTGATGTAAGGATCTTGCTTCAGATAGCCTACAGAGATGTTCTTAGCCATCAAGATTTTGGCGTTTTCACCCTCTGGAGCCTCTACGCCGGCTATAACTTCTAATAAAGTCGTCTTACCTGTACCGTTTTTAGCGATAAGTGCAATTTTCTGTCCTCTAGCAATGGTAAGGTCTATTTTATCAAATAGAACCTTGTCTCCAAAGCTTTTACTTATAGTCTCTAGCGTTAGGTAATTCAAGTTATTGTCAATTTATAATTCTAAAAAGTACATAAAGTTACGCTTTACGCTTGGAGTATAAGCATCTGTAGCGATTGCATAAAATGAAGTCTCGTTCTTGTGTTAGCGTTCGCTAATGAGGTTGACTTGAAATGATTAACGATTTG
>JALZVB010000158.1 GCA_023300835.1 Saprospiraceae bacterium
AGAAGGACTGATATGATTTTCATGAATGGTATATTGTGATTAGTCGGTCTATATTCCTTTAAGATAAGCGTTAGATTTAAACAACCCATTAAAGATGTACACTATAATAAAAGAAGGTCGCCATTAACAATTAAGTTAAGGCGACCTTCCTCATTTAAGAGCTAACCAAGCTCTAATTAACATATTAACTAATCCAAATTTTCTAATATTCCGTTTCGGTCAAGAACAACTTCTGCGTCTCTGAATCCTTGATTGATAGCATTTATTTTTGCTACTTCGGCTTCGTCCATAGAGTTATAACCACTCAATACAAATATTGTCCAAGTCCCTTTACTCCATTGTTCTATAACACCTAGTCCATTTACTTTTGTTACATCAAACCATATAGGATCTTCATACGAGGCAAGTCTTACTTTGTAATTAGTACCAGTTGTTGATGTGTCATGATCTCCATGACTTGCAATTACATCATCTGATATAGTAACGAGTTCCATTCTAGATGTATTCAATGCTTCAAATGTTATGAAGGCATCATTATGACCCATGGCTTTTACTTGTCTTAGGGCTTCTTTAGCAGCATACTCATCTATGAAATATCCTAATTTTATCTTAGTTGCTGTGGCTTGATTTACACGGTATATACTTCCCAAGTTAGAAAGTGGTGCAAATGAATTTAAGTTGGCTTTTGATTTAAATAAAGCAGCCAATTGTATAAAGTAAACATTTGAGCTTGATCTAATAACTTCTCCATATGATACTCTCTTAGCCCCTGCTAATGAGATTGATCTAGAATTATTACTGTTCAAGTCAACGGCTTTAGGAGGTAATAATTTATTGAAATCAATTGGCTCATTTTCTTCTACTATAGGAGCTGGCTTGTTTTCTATTATTCCCGCTGGTTTACTACTTATAGTAGTTGGATTATTAACAGTAACTACTTGTGGTTTGATATTATCATCAATTAGATCCGTCTCAAGATTGATTGCTCTTGGTACAGAAACTTCATTAGCTGCTAATTCAGCTTGACTCTGTGTCATACCTAGGTTGTGTACAAGATATATGTCATGATTACCTCTTCCACCTAATCTATTAGATGTCAGATAGTAACTCTCAACATGAGGATGCTTGGTAAAGTAGTAATCATCTTCTGGTGAGTTAACCCCATTACCCATGTTAGAAGGTAATGTCCATTCTCCATTATCAACATAAGAATTGAATACATCAAATCCACCAATACCAGTGATATAATCAGAAGAAAAATACAAATCTTCACCATCAAAGAAAGGTGTAATTTCATTTCCTTCTGTATTAATATTCTTACCTAAGTTAGCAGGGTAAGACCATTTTCCACTTTTGAAGTAACTTACGTATATATCAAATCCACCGTGACCACCTGGTCTGTTAGAAGAGAAATATAGAATGTCTCCACTTGGGTTTAATGTTCCGAATCCTGTTGCATAACCTACTTCGTTATGTGGGAATGGCTTAAGACTATTGAACGAACCATCATTCTCTACCTGACCGATATATAGGGTAAGTTCTAGATCATTAGCAAATACTTGTTTCTCACCATCTTTAAAGTTCTGCTTAGTGACAGCACATACTGGTGCTTTTGCTGCATAGTGGATAGGTCCCATGTCAAAAGTTTCGGTGCCATCTTTAAGTAGAAAGTCAATACTATTAACATCACTATCAAATGCGTTGTCCGCTATGAAAAACTGACAAACTTCTTTTTGAATTGAGCTCTTATTGTTAGAAGAAATATCTCTTTTAAAGTCTGGTCTGAACGAAGAGAATACAATTTGATTCTTATAGACAGTAGGCCCAAAATCAGTATTCCTAGAACTTACACCAAAAAGGTTCAGTTCAAAATTTTTCTCTTTAGAAAGTTCTGCTTTTGCAAAATCACAACTTTCGGCAAAGTAAGTACCTTTTGCAGCATCTATGATTTTATACTCTTCAAAGTATCTTTTGGCTTTATCATATTGTCCCATTCTTTTAAGTAACAACGCATAGTTAAATGCATAATCGCTTGGAAGATTGTTGAAACGTTCCATTTTTCTGTACCATATGGCTGCATCAACATTATGGTTCATCATTCTGAATGCCTCTGCGATTAACAGATGGCAGTCAATACAACTTTGATCTTCTTGAATGGCTTTTTTTGCACTTTCTATAGATTGGTCGAAAGCTTTTAATTCAAATTGCTTTTGAGCTTTGTAAAAGTGTTTCTGGGAGAAACAAGGATTAGCAATGTAAAGAAATAGAATTAAACTTGCTGTTAGCTTGGTTATAGCTCGCATAGTGATTAGATAGTTTGGTTAACATATTAAAAATACAAATATATGAAAATATCTATATTGTAGCTAATAATATATAAAGATTTATTTATATATATCTAATGTAACATATGTTCAATCCTACTAATCTATCTATGTGTTTAGCTTGTTTTCGTTTGTATTGTTGAAAAGTGGTTATTTCTTAGAGAATCTCGTAAGTAATAATACTAAGGCCATACCGAATATCGCAGCGGTAATACACAAGGCCGTTCTAGGGTTTCCAAAGTAATCGCTAGGCACCATATTGGTCTCTTGAATAATCTTAATTCCGTCAGCCATATAATCATACGCTTGTATGTTCTCAGAGTTGATGTCAATATAATTACCCGCCTCTTTATTTAGTATTCTTGATGGGTTCCTCCAAGGCCATACTTTGTTGAGTGAGCCCAACATAAACCCTGATAATACGGCAATAGTTATGTCATGATATTTTTCAAATGCAGCAGCTACGATTCTAGAAAAGCCTATCAAACCTGTCATACAACCTAGTGCAAACACCACGATAACGCCAAATTCGTTAAGCTCTGGAGACTTTATAAATCCCTTTATTAATGGAATTACAGTTGTGTATAGTCCCATTATTAGTAGTATAAAACTTCCTGATATTCCTGGTAATACCAATGCACTAATGGCCAATGCACCACCAAAAAATATGTATAGTAAATTGTCAGAGCCAGCTGAAATAGGAAGAATTGTAATGCCATAGGCTATAACAGCTCCGATTATAAAAAAGACAAAGAGAGGAATTGACTTATGCTTCATCTGTGATAGCATATAAGGTATTGATGCCACTATAAGGCCGAAGAAGACAGACCATAGAACTTGAGGGTAATTTTCTAGTAAGTAACTCACTCCGAATATTCCTAGTACAGCACCTGTACCCATTCCTACAATTAACCATAGAAGGAAATCACCATTAACTTTACGCCAGGCATCCTTCAATTTAAATTGAACTAGAAGGCCTACGAGTTTATGATCAATCGCTTTGATTGTGTCTAGTAACGTCTTGTATATTCCTGTGATAAAAGCTATAGTACCACCTGATACCCCTGGTATAACTTCTGCAATACCCATTGTAAGGCCTCTGAAGATCAGCCCTAGTTTAGAAAATTCTTTCATATATATTATTGGTTATTCACCGTGAGGTCTGGCGTTTATAATATCTCCACTAGTAGATTGTTCTTCCTCCGTTATCGTCACATCCTCAGCAGATCTGAGATCTGGTTGACCGGCATCTATCCATGCCGAGTACCATATTGAGCTTATTGCCAGGATAGCATCTTGCATTCTCTTTTCTACCATTCCGTCCAGTCGTTCATGATATGCTTGCGCAAATTCTGGACATTGGGTATGAATAGTAAGCTTATTTCTTTCGTCAAAACACAACTGTTGATCAGCGGGAAATTCCAGCTTAAGTTCTTTTTCGATATTAAATACTTGATCCAAGAGGCTGTGACTTTCTGATATTATGTCCCAGAAGAATGCACTTTTATCAGTTACATATTCTGCTTGTCCGACAACATAGTTATAATAGTCATCTGCAAAAAGCTCTGGTAATCTACTTTCCCAGAAGGCATGTAATCCCAGTTGGTTGGTCAGTTGACCATTATAGTTTATTGTTGTGTGGAGCGGGACATGTGCATCTCCAATATAATGACCTATGTCTGCACTTATTTTGAGAACATTCTTAATGTTCTTTCTGGTCATCATTAATACGAGTCGCTTATAATAATCTTCCAGAAAATAAGGAAGAACACCATGTCTTACAAAGTCGTTGTCATAGATCAGTTCCTTTGAATCGTTAGGAATTTTACCAATTATTTCACGATTCATTGTGTCAGGATTAAACTTCACTTCGGGATCGTACCTATCCAGAAAGAGGTACTTTTTATAGAACAACAAAGAATCACCAGCTGCGAAATCTAAGTAAGTTGTATCTGAATTTTCGTTTACACTATATAGTTGACCGTACTTAAGAATGGCTACAGGTAGCTCTCTAGGTACTTTTACAAATGGTAAAGTATCCCATTTATCAAGATCTATATAATGTCTGTATTGTTCATTCTTGAGCGCATACCTTCTCTTATCAGGATCTACAGCATGGAAAGTAATGTACTCGATATTTTCTTTGTAGAAACCCATAACCTCCTCAGGAAGACAGAACACCGCCATTCTATTGATCTTCTTATGTCCATAGAAACCCCAATCATCAACGCTGGCAGGTAATAATAGAAATAGGGCAAGAATAATTTGGAGTGACTGCATTATAATTTTATCTAAAGAAATAATCTCTGCTCTTAATAAGTTTATTCAACAATCTATCTTGTACTCTATAGAAATCTCCCCAATTTGAATTAACAAAGAACTTAACATGACGCGGATCTAAGTCACGAGGAGACTTGATATAAGCAGCCATCTTTGGATTAGTGAGAATGTCGTACGGGTATACAGAAAGCTGTAACGTATCCGTTTCTGTTGTTGCAATAGATATTTCTAGAAAAGCAACTTGAGAGGTTATAGCATTTTTATGCTCCATCTCGTTCATGATATGTTCACAATTGAGCTTGTTGAAATCCTTAACATAAGAATCTATGATATTTGAGTTGACTTTTACCGTTTCGCTATCAACACCATCATAAGTAAAACCATAATTTCCATTACTCTGCGTAATAGTGAAATCATCCTCTTGACTCTTTGGGTATTTGACTTTTATTTCTGTGATATTTTTTGGCTCAAGCTCTAGGATAGCCATATCTCTAATTTCTCTCGTACCTTGATTAAAAAAATTCCTCAAACCACCTGCCATTGCTGGCATAACCATAACATATGATTGTTGCGCACCTTTTTTGAGACAATAAGTACCATAAGAAGAGTTAATATCTGGTCCCATGATCATATCTGTTAATATTTTTCCATTATCATCATAAGCCTTTATCTCTATTTGTGTCTTAGGTAATCTCTTGTGTACAGTTTGATTTTCTGCCGCAGTAGGAATATAGTCTATCTGCATCAGCGTCAATACATTGAGCATATTTCCTACTATCGTTTTATTGGCTCTGTGTTTTTCGTTTAGATACCATTTACCATCTAGTTTACTAAGATGTTGCATGGGATATCCTGCATGTTTTATAGAAATGACGGCAATTTCACCTCTATCTTTTGGTGAAATGATAAATTCTCTGTCCGCTATTTTTATGGTAGTTCTCTGACCTTTTTTACTTTTTCCTGTTAAAGTATAAACACCAACAAGCAGGCTAAATAATAAAAGCAGATATATTGTGTTTTTCATAGGCTGACTG
>JALZVB010000159.1 GCA_023300835.1 Saprospiraceae bacterium
GCATTTTCAGTTGCCTTATCCATAGCTGACATTCTTGCGCCATGTTCTCCAGCAGATGTATCTAAAACAAACTTATGGAATGTTGTCTGAAGTATACTTGGAATCAACTGCTCTAAAAGGACTTCTTTAGATGGCTCAAATAAATAATCAGCTTTTTGATTACTATCATCCGGATTTAAAGTTCCTTCTATCTTAGGTACTGGCAAAAATTGCACAGCTTGTGGCGTCTGTACAGCAGCATTCTTAAACTGACTGTATACAACGTAAACTTTATCGTAATCTCCAGCACTGAAAGAATCCATGAAGCCTTGAGCAATACCAGAAATGTTACCAAAACTAGTATCAGTTCCAGAAGCCATCAAGTCTTTGTTTAGAACACAGCCTTCGCTTCTACTTTTCAAAAAATCAAATCCCTTTTTACCTATAAAAGAGAATTCAATCTGTTCTGCCTTATATTCCTTCTTAAGCTCTTCCATCAAAACTACTGATGCCTTACCAACATTAGTATTGAAAGCACCTGCAAGTCCTCTATTAGAAGAAACAACTACAACACCAATCTTATTGACAGGTCTTTCCTTGGCATAAGCCGAGGCTACATCACCATCTAGATTACTGATAATATTTACCATCATCTTATTTAGACGATCCGCATAAGGACGCATCTTAGTAATGTTGTCTTGAGCCTTCTTCAACTTAGCAGCCGAAACCATTTTCATGGCTTTAGTAATCTGTTGTGTCGAAGACACTGATGAAATACGTTCTCTGGTTTCTTTTAACTTACCGGACATAGTTAGGGTTTGCGATAATTACAATAAACCTATTTAAATTGCTTTACTAGATCTGAAGCTACAGACTCTAATGTTTTTACAGCTTCTTTATCTAATTTTCCTGCTCTGAACATATCAAGAACGCCTTGATGATTCTGTGTTAATGATGTCATTAACTGCTCTTCAAATTGGCTAATCTTAGCAACAGGAACTTCTTTCAATAATCCTTTTGTACCTAGATAAATTATAGCCACTTGTTTTTCTACTGCCACAGGAGAATATTGTCCTTGCTTTAGTATTTCAACATTTCTCTTTCCTTTTTCTAGTACAGACATTGTTGCCGCATCTAGATCAGAACCGAACTTAGAGAAAGCTTCTAGCTCTCTATATTGTGCTTGATCCAATTTCAATGTACCAGATACTTTTTTCATTGATTTTATCTGTGCAGAACCCCCTACTCTAGATACCGAGATACCAACATTAATGGCTGGTCTGATACCTGCATTAAATAAGTTAGACTCTAGGAAAATCTGACCATCAGTAATAGAAATTACATTGGTAGGAATATACGCAGATACATCACCTGCCTGTGTTTCAATGATAGGAAGTGCCGTTAATGAACCACCACCTTTAACTATACCTGCAGCCTTCAATGACTCAGGAAGATCATTCATGTCTTGTGCTATCTTATCATCGTTGATGACTTTGGCAGCTCTTTCCAATAATCTTGAGTGAAGATAAAATACATCACCTGGATAAGCCTCTCTACCTGGAGGTCTTTTCAGTAGAAGCGAAACTTCTCTATAGGCTACGGCCTGCTTAGATAAATCATCATAAATTATCAACGCTGGTCGTCCAGTATCTCTGAAAAACTCTCCTATACATGCTCCAGTAAATGGTGCATAAAACTGAAGTGGAGCTGGATCAGCAGCAGAAGCAACAACAATAGTTGTATAAGCCATTGCACCTTTTTCTTCCAATACCTTTGCTACCTGAGCAACTGTAGAAGACTTCTGACCAGAAGCTACATATATACAGTATACAGGTTCCCCTCTATCATAAAATTCTCTTTGATTGATTATTGTATCAATAGCAATGGCAGTTTTACCTGTCTGTCTATCACCAATAATAAGTTCTCTCTGACCTCTTCCAATTGGAATCATGGCATCTATTGCTTTCAGCCCAGTCTGAAGGGGTTCAGTAACAGGTTGTCTGTATATAACACCAGGTGCCTTTCTTTCAAGAGGCATATCGTATGTCTTACCAGTGATAGGTCCTTTTCCATCTACAGGTACTCCAAGTGTATTGACAACTCTTCCCACGAATCCTTCTCCTACACTTATAGATGCGATCTTACCAGTTCTTCTTACTGTAGATCCTTCTTTTATTCCGTCAGAAGAACCCATAAGTACAACACCTACGTTGTCTTCCTCTAAGTTAAGAACGATGGCTTTTACACCAGATTCAAATTCTACTAACTCACCAGATTTTGTCTTAGTCAAGCCATATACACGAGCGATACCATCACCTACTTCGAGAACGGTACCTACTTCTTCGAGTTCAGACTCTGTTTTGAATCCAGAAAGTTGTTGCTTTAGTATTGCGGATATTTCTTCAGGTTTTACACCAGCCATCTCCGTGTATTTTTGTTGTTATTAAAAAATAAGTGAACGCTATACAGCATTCACACTAGTATTATCTAAAAATCCTTTTTTCAATTTGTTTATCTTATGAGCTATACTAGCATCATAAAGTTTGTCTCCTATTTCTATTATAAATCCACCGATAAGTTCAGGATTCACAGTAGAAACTATATCAACTGAATCAGCAGTAATGTTACTAGCTAAAAGCGTTGCTTTTATCTGAGTCATTACATCTTCAGTCATAGGACTTGCCGTAGTTACTTTTACAGAAGAGACTTTCTT
Organism: Saprospiraceae bacterium; assembly: GCA_023300835.1. GTDB lineage: Bacteria > Bacteroidota > Bacteroidia > Chitinophagales > Saprospiraceae > RFSX01. Next base: position 2,693 of record JALZVB010000159.1, read on the forward strand.
AAAAGCTTGATATTGCTGTTCAAAACTCTGAACCATCTGAGGCAATACTTTCTCTCTACCTTTAGTGGTAACCAATTCTAAAAAAGTCATAGTCACCTTATCCAGTGACTCACCAAAGATCGCTTTGAAAATGCTAATCTTCTTGTCAGCCTTGATAATTGGACTTTTGACCAATCTCATGAGATCTTTGTGCTTGAGAGCTTCCTTAATAACTCCCATATCTGCATTGATCTTATCTGCCGACCTCTTTTCTATTCCTAAGTCTAGTATAGATTTGGCATATCTTCTTGCCGCTCTCATATCAGCCATACTAGTTTAGGTTTATTTCATCTACCAATTTATTAACATAAGTAGTATGTTCTGCACCACCTGCTAATTCTTTCTTAAGTATCTTCTCTGCTATGTTTGTTGCCATCATACCTACTTGGTTTTTGACTTGAGTCAATGCAGAGTTTCTATCGTTTTCAATTTCTAACTTAGCACTAGTCATTATTCTCTGCGCCTCATCTTTAGCTTTATTCTTAGCATCATTAACTATAGATGTACTAGTATCTTTAGCTTCTTTAATCATCTTAGCTCTTTCCTCTCTAGCTTCTGCAAGAATTTTTTCATTCTCAGCTTTTAGGTTAGCCATTTCTTCTCTTGCCGTTTGAGCTTGAGCCAATGCGTCACTTATACTAGATTCTCTCTTTTTAAGACCATCCATCATAGGTTTAAATGCATACTTTGCCATTAGTAACCAAAATAGTATAAAAATGATAAGTGACCAGAGTGCTAGACCTGGAGAGGGTTGAAACGGTGCAAATCCTGCTAAAAAAATCATCGTATTAAAATTGTGTTGTCATTAAAAAAATAGAAAACAGCTACTCTGCCAACCGCATTTAACTGTTTCCTTTTCTTCGTTTACTTAGGTGTTCTTACTTAATGAAGAATGCCAAAAGAATTGCGATCAAAGCTGCACCCTCCATAAAGGCTGCCATTAAGATCATTGCTCCTCTAATGTCACCAGAAGCTTCCGGTTGTCTTGCAATGGCTTCAACGGCTTTACCACCGATTTGGCCTAGTCCAATTCCTGCACCTATTACCGCAATTCCTGCGCCTATTGCTGCTAACGTTCCAGTCATGTTAAAACGAGTTTATATAAAAATTAATTAATGATGATCATCGTGTTCCTCCGTCGCAGCACCTAAATATGATGCCGTAAGGATTGTAAATACAAATGCCTGTACAAAGGCCACTATTAATTCTATAGCCATCATAAACATGGTCAATGGAATAGCTAGTGCTGTTCCCGTAAGACTTCCCGCCATGTTTGTTCCTGCTTTCCCAAATATAAATATCAATCCTACAAAAGATAGGATCGCAATATGTCCTGCTGTTATGTTTCCTGCCAATCTCAACATGAGAGTAAGAGGCTTGATAAACATACCCAGTAATTCAACTGGTGTCAATATGATCTTTACAAACCAAGGTGTTCCTGGCATATTAAATATATGCTTCCAGTAATCTTTGTTACCGTTAATGTTTACAATAACAAAAACAATCAACGCCATAACCATAGTTACAGTTAATGATCCCGTTACATTCACATTTCCTAAGAACGGCACTTGTCCCCATAGGTTTAGACCCAAGATAAAAAAGAAAATCGCCATCAGTAAAGGCAAAAATCGTTCATGCCTATCTCCTAGAAAAGGAATAGCCACATCATCTCTTATAAATTGAAATACGGGTTCTACAAATGATTGTATACCAGATGGTGCTGTTGGATCTCCACTATACTTCTTAGCTGCTGATCTAAATAAGAAAAACAACAGCATAGAAACCAATCCCATCGAAACAACATTTTTAGTAGGACTCAAGTCATAAAAACCTGTCATTCCACCTCCTAAAAGGCCACCATCCCATATTGTCTTTTGTTCTATCAAATATCCTTTGCCATTTACAATTGCATATTTTTTATCGTATTCTTTTCCTTCAGCATCCTTTAGAGACACTTTATCAAAGCCCTGTACTTCAAACTTTTCATCAGCCTTGAACTCCGGACAAGTTATTCTATGAATATTTCCCTCATACAATACGTAATCCTTAAATCCATAATGCCCATTATCATGATGACCAGCATCAAATTTTGAAGTAGAAAACAACTCTATTCCTTTAGTTTTATTATATATTATAGCAGGTAATGGAATTCTTACCATATCCATGATATTCCATACGTTAGCATCATTAATGTGATGTAGAGCTGTTGCTGTTGGGTCATACCCTTCGTGATGTATGGGTTGTGCTGATGAACCACAATCAGAAGTATAAACGTTAGCGTGATGGTTGGAGTGAGATTCTCCACCTTTTTTTACGCTATTACTCTTGTGATCTGTATGGTCATGATTATGACCTGAATGATCGTGTCCATGATTATGACCTGTGTGGTCATGATGATTATGTCCAGAGTGATCATGCTTATCATGACTAGATTTTGCATCTGCTTGAGACAAAGCAAGATTAGCGGATAAGCAAAGTAACAGAGAAAAGAAAAATATACGCATTGGCTGATAATCTTCTTGAAAATTTGTGCAAAGGTAGTATTTAAAACCCTTTTCACTTAATTTTTAAAGTAAATTAATTGGCAGTTTGTCAATTAGCTTTAAGATGAGAGAGATAGGAAACCATTTAATACATAAATGGTTAATTCTTCGCTTCTACAAGCTAGGGGCCTCATTCCATTTATTTTACATTTTAGGCCTAATCTTCTTCGACATAAACAACCTCAAATTTTGGTTTAAAGCTATCAGGATTAGACATAGCCATCATTTCCTTCCACGAACGAGGTATAGAATCATTCGACAATAGACAACCTTCGGGGATATATGGATAGAGTTTTACATAGCTTTTAGAAACATGTTGGTCAACCCTTTGAGTTACATGGCTACGATTAATTTTATCTGGATTATCTATACCAGCTGCAGCCATAAGTTCTACAAACGATATGACAGTCTGTTTGTGATAATTAGCAACACGGACCTTCTTATCATTAACATCTAAACCTTTTATCAATTCGGGATTTTGAGTAGCGACCCCCGTAGGACAAGTGTTATGGTTACATTCTAACGCTTGAATACAACCCACCGCCATCATCATAGCTCGAGCTGAATAACAAACATCAGCACCAAGTGATATAGCTTTAAAAACATCAAATCCAGAGACAATTTTTCCAGATGCAATCAAGCAAATTTCTTTCTTAATATCAAACCCAACTAATGTGTTGTAGACAAATGACAAACCCTCTTTAATTGGCGTTCCAACAGAATTACTAAACTCTACTGGAGCAGCACCTGTACCTCCTTCACCACCATCAACTGATATGAAATCTGGTTTAATTCCAGTCTCTAACATAGCCTTACATATAGATATAAACTCAGTTTTTAAACCTAGACACAATTTAAAACCAACTGGCTTCCCAGAAATATTCTGACATTGTTCTATAAGTTTTAATAAGCCTTTAGGGTCGCTAAATGCTTTATGATAGGGAGGCGATAAAACTGCTTTATATGGCTCAATGTTTCTGATCGCTGCAATTTCAGGGGTCGCTTTTATCGCAGGAAGAATACCACCATGCCCAGGTTTAGCACCTTGAGAGAGCTTAATTTCAATCATTTTCACGCTGTCAGACTTGCATCTTTCTGCAAATAATTCAGGTGAAAAATCACCATCTTCCGTTCTTGAACCAAAATAGCCAGTACCTATCTGATATATTAAATCACCACCATGTTTTAGGTGGTGTGGCGAAATACCGCCTTCCCCAGTATTATGTGCAAAACCACCAAGAGCTGCTCCTCCATTTAATGCCAATATAGCGTTACTACTTAATGAACCAAAACTCATTGCTGACACATTAAATACACTGCAGTTATAAGGATTTTTGCAATTCTTCCCACCAATCAAAACCTTAGGGTCCATATTTAAATCATGTGCATCTAAAGCGCCTATACTATGGTTCATCCATTCATAACCCTCGTCATATACATTTAACTGTGTTCCGAAAGGAGTTGTATCATTTACAGCCTTAGCTCTTTGGTAAACAATATTTCTTTTGATTCTTGAAAAAGGCCTTCCATCTGTATCTGATTCAACAAAGTACTGGTAAAGTTTTGGCCTAAGCCACTCTGCAATATACCTTGATCTTCCCACAATCGGAAAATTTCTCCTTATAGCCTGCTTTTTCTGAATTATATCAATTAACCCTACTATAAAAAGAGGTACAACTATTAATAATAACCAATAAAAGCCTGCAGTAATAAGAAAACCAGCTGATACAATAGCTATTATAATGATTATGAAAAACAGAATAAATAATCTTCTCATTAAAGTCGTTTTGTTGCTAATATACTCCAAACTCATTGTATTAAAAAAAATTAGATTGTGGTAGAGCTATAATATTGCTATATTTTATAACATTACATTCAACCAATAATCTCATTTCTAGTTTGAATTGAGATGACCTAATTATAAAGCTGTTGAATATTCTTTTAGAAATAACTGAAAAAATCCCACACTAATTTCAAGTAATAATCTTGTTTTGAGATCAAGATCAAAAATTAGTGGAATATATATTCCTTATTGAATATTTGTCACTTTGGAAAGAAGAAGAAAAATAAGTAGTAGTAGTAGTAGTAGTAGTAGTAGTAGAGTCTATCTTCAGAAAGCTACGATATGAAGTCATAGAATAAAAAATGTTTACAATGAGCAAAACAAATCAATATTGACTTTCTCTTCGAGGT
>JALZVB010000160.1 GCA_023300835.1 Saprospiraceae bacterium
AAAGTAACATTGATAGATCCATCTGAGATCAGCTCTACGACTCTAGATGACTATGATGCAATAGCTATAGGTATAAGAGCATACAACACAATAAAAGAATTAAAACTCTATAACGCTGACCTATATAGTTATACCGAAAGAGGTGGAACGCTTATCGTTCAATACAACACATCTCGTAGAATAGATTCTAAGGACATTGCGCCATATCCACTAAAGTTGTCTCGTAAAAGAGTAACAGACGAGTATGCAGAAATGAGAATCCTAGCTCCAGATCATAAAGTGCTCAACTTCCCTAATAAAATCTCAAGCAAAGATTTTGAAAATTGGGTACATGAAAGAGGATTATATTTCCCAGAAGAATGGGATGACAAATATACTCCCATACTATCATGCAATGACAAAGGAGAAGATCCATTGGACGGCAGTCTATTGATTGCTGAGCACGGCAAAGGTTATTTTGTTTACACTGGAATTTCATGGTTCAGACAATTGCCAGCTGGTGTACCAGGTGCTTATAGACTATTCAGTAACATACTTTCGCTTAACGCTGAATAATGTCAGAACAAACAAAATCTACAGTAATAAACGACACCACTGACGACAAGTCTCCACTTTTCAGTAAGTGGCGCAGTTGGTACATTTTAGTGATCGTTACTAATGTTGTTGTAATGACATTAGTGTACTTGTTTTTCGAATCTATATAATCACATTATGAGTCTTATTGATTGGCTAGTTCTGAGTTGCACAGTAACTTTTATTGTAGGTTATGGCATATGGAAAACAAGAGGAAGCAAAGATATAGAAGGTTACCTACTGGGTGGTAATGAAGCCAAATGGTGGACTGTAGGTCTATCCGTAATGGCGACACAAGCGTCTGCCATTACTTTTCTTTCTACGCCGGGTCAGGCATATTTTGATGGGATGGGTTTTGCGCAGTTTTACCTCATGTTACCTGTTGCGCTTATTATCATATGTATAACTTTCATTCCGCTGTATTACAAGATGAAAGTTTATACGGCCTATGAGTTTCTAGAGAATAGATTTGATCTTAAGACACGTACGTTGACGTCTGGTTTATTTCTTCTGCAACGTGGACTAGCTACAGGAATTACGATATATGCCCCAGCCATAATTCTATCATCAGTGATGGGTTGGAACTTGAAATTGACTGTTATAATTATTGGTTTAATTTCTATCGTATATACCGTGTCGGGAGGGACCAAAGCCGTCCATGTCACCCATAAACATCAGATGATGGTGATCTTAGCCAGTCTCGTTCTGATCTTTTTTATACTCCTTAATTACCTCACACAAGATTATACATTCAGTGAAAATCTATTAATAGCTAAAGCCAATAATAAACTTGAAGTTATTGACTTTACATTTGATCTATCTAAGCGTTATAACATCTGGTCAAGTATGGCTGCGGTGTTTTTGTTTCTCTCCTATTTTGGAACAGATCAGAGTCAGGTGCAACGTTATATATCTGGTAAATCAATAAAGGAATCAAGACTAGGACTTATTATGAATGGTCTATTCAAAGTTCCATTACAACTCTTTATTCTCTTACTAGGCGTGATGGTATTCTTATTTTACCAAGTAGAGCAACCACCGATATTTTTCAACCAACAGGTTATAGAAACTGTTGCCAATTCATCCTATAACAATGAATTGGAAGATCTACAAGAAGAATATAATACTGTTCTCGTAGATAGAACAAAAGCCAATAAGGCACTGGTAACAAATCACAGGGCCAATCCCGACAACACGGACCAATACAGAGCAGCTGTCCATACCTTGAGCCTCAAAGAAAAAGATATACGTTCACAAGTAAAAGACTTGGTTCTTAAAGTAGATAATAAGTTAGAGTCTAATGATAAGGATTATGTATTTATAAGTTTCATACTTAATCATCTGCCTAAAGGATTGATCGGATTGTTATTGGCTGTTATATTTTTTGCGGCGATGTCATCTACATCATCGGAACTCAATGCACTCGCTTCTACAACAACTGTAGATATCTATCAACGACATTTCAAGCGAGAAGCCAGCGACATACATTATGTAAAAGCTTCTCAAACCTTCACAGCTATGTGGGGCATAATTGCGGTGCTGTTTGCTTCCTTTGGGACGCTATTTGAGAATCTTATACAATTTGTCAATATCGTAGGATCTGTTTTCTATGGTACTATACTGGGTATATTCCTAGTGGCATTTTACTTTAAGAAAATCGGCGGACAGGCTGTGTTCTGGGCAGGTGTCGTATCAGAGTTAATCGTTATTTATATCTTCTGGTTAGATATTGTTCCATTCCTATGGTTGAATATAATTGGTGTCATGCTGGTTATTGTGATATCGCATGTATTGCAGATGGGAAGGCCTAGGGTTGTTGCGAGTGAGTAAAGTCTGTGTTTTCAAAATTATTATTCGCTGTCCAATGTCTTTTACTGCGGACTAATATTGTTTTACCCACAACGTGTCTTATATGGGTTTGAAGTCAAAGACTTCAAAAAACGGGAGATAAAGCGTCTCTTTTTATTATTGTAGTAGTTACGACTCTTATCTTGATTAACTGATGTACGCATTTCGAT
>JALZVB010000161.1 GCA_023300835.1 Saprospiraceae bacterium
TACAGGAGCACAGAATTTTGGGATTGCGACATTTAATCCAAATTCTGGGATTCAACCATCGGTAGGGAACATTACATTTAGTTGGTTTGACAATTCTGGGATTACTCCTGAAACGATAGGAGATGGAGGTACTTTAATGGAACTCTGTTTTGATATAATAGGAGCAGATGGAACTTCTACGGTATTGGAATTTGCAGATATACCAACAGAGTTATCAGCTTCTATGGCTGGTGCAACGCCTCAAGATCCTGTAGAAGATATAGAAGTACAAGGCAATAGTGGTTCAGTAACTGTTGCGGGAATAACGCCACCAGAAGGAGATGAAGTTATTTTTACAATTCCAGATGTATGTGTCGAACCTAATGAATCAGAAGTATGTGTACCTTTTATAGTTACTAATTTTGATATGATAGCCAGTCTTGATGGGACATTCACTTGGGATCCTACAATACTGAGATATACTGGCCTAGACAATGTAGAATTGACAGGCTTCAGTAGCGGATTTTTGAACACAGGTAACATCACAGATGGCCAGATGGCCATAGCATGGTTTGATAATACTGGAGGATCATTGCCTACAACTGTTGCAGACGGGGAGGCCGTATTTGAAATATGTTTTGAAGTACTTGGGGTATTAGATGATTTATCTCCATTGAACTTTGGTAATGAAATAACAGAAATATCTGTTTCTTCTAGCCCTACTCCATTAGATCCTGTTATGGAACTTCCTTTTATTGTAAATAATGGAAGTGTAGTAATATGTGAGAAAGTTGATACTGAATTTGTAATAACGATACCTAATATAGATTCAGATGGACCAGGTGAACAAGTTTGCGTAGATTTTTTAGTAGATGGATTTGTAGATCTTATTACAACAGGATTTGATATAACATGGGATGCAGCAGCTTTAGCAAATGCTACAATTACTAATATCAATCCTGGCACATCACTTACAATGTCAGCGTTCAATCTTAACGGTAGTAACTTACTGACTTTAGCTTGGGTAGACCCAAGTCAACAAGGAAATACATTGCCAGATGGATCTACATTCTTTACGTTATGTTTTGATAACATGCTTGCTTGTGGACAGTCTGCTACTATAACAATATTAGACGATCCTAATGATGTAGACGACTTTACAGTATTAAATGAAGACCTAGATGTAGTAGCAAGTGATATAAGTAACGGTAGTGTAACATCAACATGTCCTACACCAGTTATGCCAATAGTAACATTAGTAGCCTCTACTGACCCACTATGTAATAATCAATCAGATGGATCATTAAGTGTAAACATAACAGGTGGCACACCACCTTATACTTGTGTATGGTCAGGAGGAATCAATAGAACAGAAGTTGTTTCAGGTTCTTGTGGTCTGACGGGTATTACTGCAGGTACATATAATCTATTAGTTACAGATTCTAATAATGTATCCGCAGCACAAGTGAGTTATACACTTAGTAACCCATCACCAGTAGCCATCAACGCTGTAGTTACTAATACAACTTGTACGACCAACGGTAGAATAGATGTCGACCCATCAGGTGGTACAGCTCCATACACAGTAGTATCTAACCCTGCTGATTTATCTCAGTTAGGACCAGGAGTCTATCCTGTAGAAGTAAGAGATGCCAATGGTTGTACTACTAATGGATTTTTTGAAGTAATAAATGGATGTGTAAGTACCCCAATTACAGTGGGCATTGTTGTAACACCAGCTAACTGTGGCATAGGAGGTAAAATTGATCGAACTTGTTTTGGAGGAGTAGGCCCTCCTTATTCCACTACAATTACTCCAAGTATATCAGATGTAAATAATGTTCCACCAGGAACTTACACAGTAACATGTACAGATACTCAAGGGAATGCAGGTACGGCAACAGCTATTGTATCTGACATACAGCCAGCACCTATGATGATACAAATAACTCAAGGAAATCTTCCAGATTGTAACGGTGGTGGCTCTGTTGAGATCTCTCATACTGGAGGTTGTGAACCTGTAGCTTGTCGAGTAGCAATGTTCGATATCAACGGAAACAAGGGCGCACAATTTCTATGCGATCAGACGGATAACTTAGCTCCGGGGAGGTACTGTGTTACATTACGAGACAATCTGGGGAATATACAAGAAGCAACATTTGTTATTGACGAACCGAATGTTGAGCCATTAGAAATAGAGATTATTACAGTTTCTCCACAATGTCCTTCAGATTTGCTAGGAACAGTTGAAATTAAACCTACAGGCGGATGTGAAAATTACACTTGTAGTATTGATGGCGTCCCAGTTGATTGCGATTCCATAGTTTCACAATCGCCAGGAATGCATGATGTTCTTGTAAGTTCAAGTGGGTTCAATACGATAAGTGAAAGCTTTATAATAGAAGAAGCGCCACTTGCGGCTACAATTAATACAAATGATACAACTATAGTAAACTGTGTGCTTACTGCAACAATAATCGGAACTGATATTTCAGGCTATATATGGTTAGATTCAGATGGAGATACTTTAGGGTCTGCTACAGGAAGCACTGCAACTTTAGATCTTAATGACAGACAACAGCCGGTAGAGGAAACATTTACCTTGATAATAACATATGATAACGGTTGTAGTAATACAGAAATTACTTTACCAGTTAGCCATAATTGTGATATAGTAGTAACACCATTAACTGCAGGTGACTTAAGGACTAATCCTGAGGTACCTCAAACACCATGTGCTGGTACAGATAATTGTATGGGAGAGATATTAGGAACAATCCAACAGAATATCCCACAAGAACCGTATGTAATAGAAGTATCTAATTCTATAGGGGAGTCATTCTCTGTTACGATAGATGAGGCGGGACCTTTTACGATAACAAGTTTATGCGCTGATAGATATATGATAGCAATTACAGATAGTAGGGGAACAAAAGTAAATATTGGAGTACCACTTGACATCAATGCGCCAGATCCTATATTGATTGCATTAGATTCTATGATCTGTGATACTACAACTATGGTACCTACAGGTGCATTATTTACAACAGTTACAGGTGGTGTAGCACCTTATACGGTAAGTTGGACTGATGGTTCAGCTATGGAAGTAGGCGATAGACTAGCACTAGAAAATGTAACAGC
>JALZVB010000162.1 GCA_023300835.1 Saprospiraceae bacterium
AAATAGATAGATATGAGAATTTTGGCGGTAGACGATCAACCACTTACACTTACAGCAATAGAATACAAGTTAGAAAAAACAGGTCATACTGTTGTACTTGCACACAGTGGGGAAGAAGCCATAACCACATTCCAAACTGCAAATCCAGACTTGATGATCATAGATCTCAACATGCCTGGCAAAGATGGTTTTGAAGTAATAAGACATTTACGACAAGAATTAAAATCTAACATTCCCATACTCGTTATGTCAGGTGAAGATGATGAATCAATCATCGTCAAAGCATTTAATGCAGGTGCTGATGAATATATAAGGAAGCCCGTCGGTCTTAATGAACTCCACATAAGAGTACAAAAATTACTGAAACAACCGCTACCCAATAATCAATCTACACAAGCTGAAAACACATCACAACAGATACAGAAAAACATTGTTGGTGTCGTCATCCCATGTTATAATGAAGAGAAAAGACTTAAGACTAGAGCATTTACAGAATTTGTAAAAAATAATCTAGGGTATCATTTATGTTTTGTCAATGATGGCAGCAAAGATGATACACTAAAAGTATTGAAAGAACTAGCCAAAGGAAGAGAAGATTATATAAGTGTATATAACTGTGAGAAAAACGGCGGTAAAGCTGAAGCTGTAAGGCAAGGTACGTTGCACATGATAAAGGATCCACAATTAGATTACATTGGATATCTAGATGCTGATCTTTCAACAAATTTTCAAGATTTCGATGATTTAGTGAAAACTATTTCAGATTCTAAATTTCAAATTGTAGGCGGATCTCGAATCAGTAGAATGGGAGCCAATATTACCAAAGAAGGATCACGAGCAATTATAAGTAAAACGATAAATCTTATAATCCAAAAGATACTAGGTATGTCTTTTCAAGATACACAGTGTGGAGCTAAGGTAATGACACGAGAAGTTGCGGAACAATTATTTCAGAAAAAATTCTTGACCAGCTGGATATTTGACGTAGAAATTTTCTTACGTATGAAGAAATACTATGGCGCAGACAAAGCGCAAGAATTAATATGCGAGCAACCACTGAAAAGATGGGTTCACGAAGATGGATCTAATCTCTCTTTCAAGGATTCTATAAAAATAGTAGGCCAGTTAGCACAGATTTCTTTTGCTTACAATCGAGGAGGTGTTATGTCCGGAACAAACTAAATAATAAAATATGTCAAACTTAAATATAGATCACACTTATTCACTAGACAAAAATATAAAGTCAATTGGACTTTCTGGTAATCTTTCAGCAATGGATGCTATTAATTTCAAGGCTAACGTATTAGAAATGATTTCAACACAATCTGTAGACTTTGAAATTAATCTTGAAGAATTAGATACACTTGATGTGACAGGGTTAAATGCATTAGTAATAGCTCATAAAAAAATGAAACAAAAAGGCTTAAAATTAACAATGGTTAGTAAAGAAAATAGTCAATTTTCTGAGCTTATACATCTGGCTAAGTTTTCGAATTACTTCAACATGAAAGTAGCTTGATAAATGAATGTTGTTGAAAAATTAAAAGACAAATTTGGAGCTGGTCTCTTTTTATTCATAGCGACCTTCCTTGTTAATGTATCTAACTATGCACTTAATTTAGTATTAGGCAGATGGTTAGGACCTGAAGGTTTTTCAGAAGCCAACTTGATCGCTACTCTAGTTATGGGACTTTCATTTGTAGCTATGGGAGTACAACTTGCATCGGCTAAATTAGTGGCAGAAAAAAAGGAAGAAACAACATGGGCACTAGCAGGTCGTATCCTATGGATATCAATTTTACTGGTTGCAATCCTTACTGCCTCCGCTCCATATATCGCCTCGTTCTTACAGTTGAACACCTCTAGCTCTATAATAATAGTTAGCATAGGCGTTCCCTTTTACTTTCTCATGAGTATAGGACGTGGTAGCCTACAAGGAAAAACAGATTTCAGAAAACTAGCATGGACATATATTATAGAAATGGTCTTGAGATGTGTTTCTACCGTAGCCTTGCTTTGGATATTTTATGATTCACCATATAGAACTGAAATTATTGCCGCAGGTTTTCTTATTTCTTTTATAGGGACATGGGTATATTACAGGGTTCCCGTAAAGCTATCAATTACCTCATCTAATAAGAATTTATCTAAAATAAGTAAATTCTTGGCGATAATCATGTTATATGAATTGAGCCAGATATTAATAAATAACAGTGACGTCGTTCTAGTGAAGCACTATTTTAATGCATTTGACGCAGGTCTATATGCTTCATTGGCCTTACTTGGTCGTGCTGTGTTCTTTGCTACATGGACAGTCGTTACGATTCTATTTCCTAAGGTTATAGAAAAAGAAAAAAATGGCGAACCTCATTTGCAACTCTTCTGGAATGCATTAGGTATAGTCGGTGGAGTTGGCCTAATTATGACCATAGGAAGTTATTTCTTAGGTGGACTTGTGTTGGGCTTAGCCTTTGGGTCAGCATACCAAGGTATAGCAGATCAGTTGTGGATATATACAACACTTACGAGTCTATTTGCTTGTGCAAATGTATTTGTCTATTACTACCTTTCACTAGAAAAATATACACCTGTTGTTATTTCTATTCTAATAGGCACCTTACAGATAATTGCAATAAGTATTTATCACCCTACACTACTAGGTGTAATGTATATACAAGTTGCACTGATGACTCTTATGCTATTAAGCATGATAAGCTATCACTCAATAACAAATTACAAATTAAATCTAGACACTAATATATTAGTCAATCAGAAAAAGTTAAAGTCAATATAATGGGAAAACTAAAAGTCGCAATCGTAAGTCCTTACCCACCTAGTAAAGGCACTCTTAATGAATATGCTTTCAACCTAGTTCAGAATTTTAAAGCAAAGGAGGACATAGAAGAACTGATAATTCTTACAGACGAAATAGACGAACCATATAAAGAAGAAACACAAATAGGAAATTGTCTTGTAAAGATTGTTCCAACTTGGAAATTCAATAGCTACACAAATGCTTTTAAGATAGTAAAGGCAATAAAAAAGCATAAGGTAGATACTGTACTATTTAACATTCAATTTTTATCCTTTGGTGACAAAAAAATAGCTGGTGCACTAGGTCTATTAGGGCCCGCACTTACGAGATTAAGTGGCGTTCCTGTTATCACACTCTTGCATAATATTACAGAAACAGTAGACTATAAATCAGCAGGTATTACTGAGAGCTCTTTCATGATATTCATTTACAATATCATTGGAACTGTACTGACCTCGTTATTATTGATGTCTAACATGCTCGCAGTAACTATGCCTAAATATGTTAGAATATTAGAAAAAAAATACAAGGCTAGTAATGTAGCACTCGTTCCTCATGGATCATTTATTGTGCCACCACTACCAACTGAATCAAGTAATACTAAGCCCAAGAAGATTATGACTTTTGGGAAATTTGGAACTTACAAGAAGGTTGAAGAAATGATAGAAGCTGTAGAAATTGTAAGAGCTAGAACGAATGAAGAATTAGAAATTGTAATCGCAGGTACAGATAATCCTAATGTAAAAGGTTACCTGAAAAGTGTAGAAGAAAAATATAGTCATGTCCCACAGATCAGTTTCACAGGATATGTAGAGGAAGAAGATGTAGAGGGAATTTTTCGTGATAGTACTGTAGTTGTATTTCCATATACAAGTACGACTGGAAGCTCAGGTGTACTGCATCAAGCCGGAAGTTATGGTAAAGCCGTTGTATTACCTAACATAGGTGATCTCAAAGAATTGATAGAAGAGGAAGGTTATATGGGATCATACTTTCAACCATCAGATGTTGATAGTCTAGCTAATGCTATTGAAAAATTGGTAGTAGATGAAGCGTATCGTAAAGAATTAGAAGGAAAGAATTATGCAGCAGCAGCATCCCTTCCTATGTCCGATATTGCAGACTGGTATTTATTACATTTCGAAGCATTGACAGGAAAGTCGTACGTAGAAAAAAAGATTAAAGTTCTAGACAATAACCTCAAAAAAGGAACAAGCGAAGAGGCAATGTTTATCTAATATAGTGACTTAGGAATTCCTCTTGGTGTCATTCTATGAAATTTATTAATTCGCCATTTACCATCATTAAGGGTCATCATGATTTTATAGTCAGAAGTATCAATAAATTGAGTTGTTTCACTTTCAGTAATCAAAGACGTTTTTATAATAGCCGCATAATCAGTAATACTAGCTACTTGCTTATCTTTTGATATGAAGTGGAGTTTAAGGTTATGCTCTAAGTCTTCTTTGATTAATTTATTGTTCCCTTTATAACTTTTTCTAATTTGCTCAGACTTTTGATCAGAAAAACTTTCTTCTAGGCCTAGATCTTTTTTGTTTTTTAGACTTAGATGTAAGATACCCCAAGCGTCAATATACGAGTCTTCTATTTTCTTACGAATAAAAGGATTTACATCACCTCCTATATTTCTATCATCAGGAAGCCAGGTTACTATAGGGTTATGATCAACTAGTAGACTTATACCTGCGTCATATTTGTTCAGTTTTTTTGCACCCGTTTTAAAGTATACAATTATACTTCCGATACTATAAATAATAATACTTCCTATAAGGAACGCCACTATAATAGCTATAATTCTATGTGATTTACTTCTGGCCATTAAAGCGTAATTTCTTGTTCAAGATCAGAAACATTAATTAACACATTACCTTTCTGTTCAATACCCATATTCATGAGATCAAATGTTGCTTCACCAAGTAGTGTTTCCTCCTTATACTCTTTTCCATTATGCGTTAAAGTGACGATAGTCCCATCAGGTGCATACTGTCCCAACATTGACTTCAATGGCCCAATCAATAGTCTTTTGGTAAATCGATCATATTTTATAGTAAGGTCTGATATGTTTTCCTTAAAAGCAATTGGAATTCCATTACTCACGGATGTAAAGCCAATATAAGACCTGATTAACCAACTGGCTGGATTAGACGGATTTCTGATATAGACATTAGCAACCCCGTCTATTGTAATGGCTTTATATAAGGCTATTACATTATAGTCTTCAACTACCTGATATGCTACCTCAGTTCCATCTGCTATTTGATTCCCATTGTCATCTACTATCTTATCGGTTTGTAGTCTCAGGTATTGTCGATTATCAGCAAAGGGGTGGTGACTAACAACTTTTATTGAAAAATTTGCTGGCCAATCTGGGGTTTCAATAACGGCTTGTTCGTTAGCCAATACGTCTTGTTTAGAAACTCCAATTAAGGTTTTCTTAGCCACTGAGCCCGATCGAAATTCAAAAACAGAATGTAGATTTTTTACAGGCCTCCATTTACTTCTTTGGTCAGCAGCCAGTTTTTCGTATACAACTCCTGTTGATCTAACAAACCCATTTCCTAAACTATCAGAAGGTACAGTTACAATCATTGACGATTGTTTACTTCCTGTAACAATTGAGGCTGGCCCAGTGTATACATCTAGTGGACCTTTCATAGGTCCAGGTTCTATAGTAACACTTCGCTTAGCAATAATACTATCATTATGAATTGCTGCTATCGTATAAAGGCCAGAGTGAATAAAGTACTGTCCGTCAAGTTCCACTCTCTTATCAGAAAGTATGTCGATTGCATAACTCACGAGATCATTTGAAACAACAAGATTGATAGGATTACTTTTTTTCTTTTGGGTAATTACGGTTACAGTTAGACTATTGCCTATGACTAAACCTCCTAAAGATTCTAGCTTAATATTCGCCCGTTCTATATGTACTGGAGGAGGTATAACAACTACTTCTGGCTCTTGGCAAGACAAGATCATAGTAACTGTGAATAATATGGCTATTAATATCCGCATCAAAAGGAAACTAGACCATTCGTTTGCAAAATAATTATGCCTTCATCCGTACTTAAAGCTTTGTTTTTTTGTCTAAAAAAGTTGCGCGGAAGAAGCTTAGCAGACTCTTGTCTTTCACTTCCATTGATAAGAATGTTTTTATTGTTTCCTTTTTCAATCAAACATAAATTTTTCAAATTTTTCAACTCCATTTCAAAAGGCTTTTCTCTTTGAGGTCTTATTCCTTTGTCCATATAATGCGTTTTCACCCATTTAAGATTATCGTTTTCATATTGCAAAGCTAATATCTGTGGAATACTTATTTCTTTATTTCCATAATTGTCTAGTCTACCATGGAGCTGTTGGTCTTGAACCTCAAGTTCTCTCAGCCCCATAAACTTATAGAATTTTTCATCAGTCACACTGGTTCTTGCAAAGACTACAAAGCTGGCAACATCTTCTCTATCAATAGAGTCTGGCAAAATTGACCAGTTGTCAAAGTCTATTCTAAATCCGCTACTTTCTTTAGGTAATAAATTATGGATTAATACCTCATCAGCATTAGCGCGATAAAGTGTATTACCTAGCTCGTCATACAATACTGCTTCTATTGTTATAAAGGAGGGATCATTGTCAATATTAGTGACTATACCTACAACATGGTAAGTACTGTCTGACTTTATAAGGTTAGCCGCAGGGACATATAACTCTGGCCTATCTAGAACGTCTTCTCTAAACGTAGCGCCAGCTTCTGCCTTTCTTCTTCCTTGGGTATAATAATTAATATCCGGTATATTTATAATCTGATCAGGAGGTGTAGCTGCTTCATACTCAGGCTTTATGATGTACCACTTCTCATCTTTCTTATTGAGATCAAAAGTATGTTCAGTACTATATTTCTGAACAGCCGTAAACCAATTTGCCTTAACATCGATCTTAACTTTATTATCAGAAATCTGCTTTACTTCTTTTATTATAAGCGTATCCAATTTAGCATAAGAAGCTAGAATACCATCTTCTAGTGATAGTTCTAATGTATATTGTTCTAGCGTAAGTCCACCTGACAAATCATGATATGTGTAGGCTTCTTCAAATTTCTTAAAATCAATGGCATGGAAATAGGTATGTACTAGCTCTACCGGATCTTGATGTAGGTTTTTAGCTTTCTGAATATTGTAACCTTGCAATACAACCCAAGCCGCTACGGCTAAAAACCAAAGTACAAACACGATACGAGCTACCTTACCAGAACTGTAAGTAGGAATAAGTGCAACAAGATTTTTTCTATCCTCCCGTCTTACAAACCATAATGAAGTGTTCAATAAAATAGCAGTCAAGAGGCTACCGATAGGCAATGTACCCCACATTATTCTCTGTATATCTGGGATATCCTTTTTGGGCAGTATCGTAGGAAGCGGAGGAACATCCTGTCGTTCCCAGAGGTCAATGCCATTCTCTAGCGGTTTCAGTTTTTTCCAACCATAGAAGTACAGCAAAGGCTCATAAAATTTATCATTGGAAAATATATATTTGAGATTATATTTTTCCGGTAAGGAAAGAAAATCTCTCAATGCTTCTAAACCTTCTTCTCCCAGGTATTTAGAATTTTCGATACGTTCTACTGGTCTCGTTGTAAGTTCAGGTAATCGTCGCGCTGAGTGATAATTGCCATCTACAGAAAGCGCTGAAGTATTGGCTGAGAGCCAAGCCATCTGATCTCCAAAACCTAATGTCATAAAACGCCATCGATCATGACCATCTCGATCTAAGAAACTGGCAATGGGAGTCATTTCAATAGAAGTCGGTTGCGTAGGTTTCATGTTGGAGAAATTGATAATTAATCCAGCTACAAACAACATCATTACAACGATAAACAATACTGTTACCATATGAATAGCTGCACCCAAGTGCCACTTAACCCAAGCCGCTAACCTACCCTCTGCAAGACTCCACATGAACTGTCCGAAAAACGGCAGCGCAATTATAGATCCCCAAAAAGTAAATCTATCTAATGTCAGAATATTAAAAGCATTAGCGCCAAGTATGAGTTTGGGCAGTGGTGTTGTACCCCCCGTTCCTAATAGAAACAATAATGCAAATGACAAACCCAAAAAGAGGTTTCGCTTCTGAAATATTTTATGAAATATACCCGGCAAAAAAAACAACATAATTCCCCATGGAATAAGAAAGAAAACCATCCCCAGGCCTGGGTCTTCTATAAACGAAGCTCTAGAACCATGTGGGATACTGACCTGGGTAATAGGATCAGTTTTACTCCAATACCAATATGGAAATATCATAACGACAGTAATCGTGATTACGGTAAGTCCTATGAGAATAGCTTTAGGCGAGAGACGGAGTACTTTCTTTACAAAATCCATCACGCGTACATTTTCTATTCCTGACCGCTCATCTATACATATATCTAGCACGGCAACGCCTAGGACAGGTGCAATAAAGAACACCATTCCGAAGATTGTTGTAACATGATGTGCCGCTGTAAGACAGGCAATCAATGATACCCCCGTAATGTAATAGGACCACCTATTGAATCGTATCCATCTATATAGTTCAGGGCAGGCATTTAGAAGCAAGGCCATTCCCGAAATGCTGGGTAATTGGCCGAATATATGTACTGCTTCTAAGTAGGAGGATGATAAAGTCGCCAAAAGACAGGCATAACCTGCCGCAATCGGGGTTACCCATAACTGAGAAAAATGAAATACGCCACGTATAAAAAGGCCTACTGCCACCATAGCCCACATCAAGAAGGCTAACTTAAGGCCCACAACTTTAGAAAGAATGGCAATAACCTGATGTACAAGCGGTGGATAACTGGTCATTGTAAAGCCTGTGTACCACTTATAATTCCAGGTCTCAAACCAGCCCGCAGCATAATGACTCCCAAAAAAGATATGGACATAGGCGTCATAAGTATTACCCATTGTAAATGAGAGTAACGTCCCATGCATAAGCAATGCCATAAGCAAAGCCAGTAAGTAATATTGTCTAGCCTTATCCAATCTTATCCAACGATGACATTAGTTAAACTGTGAAGTTACCATTATCATAGTCAAACTTATTACTATATGTAAATGAAATCTATCCGCAGAGGTTATATCTGTTAATAGACTAATCAATAGCCAATCTAAACGTGGATTTAACGGTATTATAGGGGTAATGAGTAAGTCTTAACATGTGTTAAAATAGTCTTCTTTACATTATGGATAACTGGAACCAAGAAGACTACAGACTTTGGCTAGAACCATAAAGGCTATCTAGCAATAAGCATTTACAGCGTTTTGAAGGCTACTTATTTTTACTTTAACACTATTCTATCTATTAAGAGTTTAAAACTCTCATTTCTTTTATTTCCTATTAGGAATATTATTTCTTCTATATGATCGTGTGCAAAATTGGGTTGATCCAATTTCCTACCCCTGAAAGATGGATACATGTCTTTGAGTGGAATTTCTATTTCTTCCATTTCGCCAGTAGTTGAAAATGGTATTATATAAGAATAACGGTCAGCAGAATTAGATTTAATTCGGAACTGATACTGTTTTCCATCTCCTTTGAGCTTGAGGTTAATTGAGGTATAATTCTCTATATCCATCCTGTCAAACTTGTAATGTACAGAAGAGAAACCTCCATTGTTCTCTAAGGATACATCACCTTCAAAGGTACCATTACCTTCAGTATTCAATTTGAAACTACCTGAAGATCTGCCACCCATAACAACGTCATCAACAATGTACCAAGAACCAATATCTGAATTCTTATTAAAATCAAAGATTACTTGTGTGGGATCTGAAGAAAGTAGCGTCATCATGCAAAGTAAGTATTTCATGAAATATTATTTTTTACAACTAACTGTATATGTAGCGTAATATAAAAACACCTTTACTTCAAGAATTGTTGAAATCTCTTTTCTTTTATCTGCAAAGAGTTGTTCTAATCATATCTGCATAGATTAAAATGTAGCCAAGATTAAGACAGTAAATGTTACAAAAGCATCATATTTACGATTGAATTAATAATCATATAATAGAACAATGAAACACTATAACTTTTTATCAATTTCTCTCATTACTAAAGCAAGTAAATGAGTAGGGATTACATTTTTCACCACGCAGGGAATCGGAATTGCAGCCAGTTTGCATATAGATTGTTTTCAGGCGATTGGCCGTTGCCATGATTCCACCGCCGGAACCAGAACTGATTTCACCCACCAGAAAATGCACCTTGCGCTTTTCAATGAGTTTTTGTGCCTTGGTGGGAGCCACGGCTGAGCCAACGCTGTCTTCTGAAAACAGATCAACTTCGCGTCCGAGAATGCCACCAGCCGCGTTGAGCTCTTCAACAGCAAGGTTAACGCCTCGAAATCCGTAATCACCAAGTGTTCCGAGAAACCCCGACCGTGGGGTTAAGTGACCGACGCGAATAGTGTCGTCAGCAGCTCGAAGGATGCCGGGAAAGCCGAACGAGGCTGCCGCTACCGTGCTTGCACCCACCAAACTGGTTTTGAGCAAGTTGCGACGTGAGATTTCATTGGTGCTGCTTTGATCGTGTTTTTTCATCATTTTCTCCG